>RFTO01000211.1 GCA_009923375.1 Actinomycetota bacterium
AGATGTGTATAAGAGACAGGTACCACCAGAAGCGTTTCCGCACTGCAGATCTCGTCGAGCGCATCGCCCCATACCGGAGCCTTCATCACCATGCCCGGTCCGCCGCCATAAGGTGAATCGTCGACGGTGCGATGGATATCGATGGCGTGCTCTCGCAGATCGTGCAGATGTAGCTCGACCTGGCCGCGCTCAATTGCTTTGCCGACCAGCGAAAGTTTTAGGGGCTCGAGATATTCGGGAAATATTGAGATGACATCGATACGCATCACAGCACCGGACCTTCGCCGTGCTCCTTGCTATCGAACGCAGGAGCGGCAGCGCTATCGGCAGCAGAAGCAGAATCAGTAACGGAACCAGCAGCGGGAGCGGATTTAGTGGTCTGCGCGGCAGCTGAATCGTCGCGAGTGCCGGCGATGTATGCCTGCGATTCATCAAACAACCCACCCGGATCGGCAATGACCACGCAGCGGCGCTCCCGGCTTACCTCGGTGACGATTTCGCTGACGAACGGCACGAGAACTTCGCGGCCATCGACGCTGGTGACCGCCAGCAGATCTTGGGCGGGAAGATGGATGACATCGGCAACCTCACCGAGGGTGGTGCCATCGGGGGAAAGTGCTTGCAAGCCAATGAGTTCGTGATCCCAGAACTCATCTTCCTCGACCTCGAGGTCGTCGGTGTCGGAATCGATGAGCAGCAAGGTTCCCCGCAGCGCTTCGGCGCCATTGCGATCGACGACACCAGCGAAGGCAACAAGCGGGGTGTTCTGGTGGAAGCGCACCGACTCGATCGTCAGCGGTCCTCGCTGCGCAGGGTCGGTGGCGAATGTGGCATCAGCCGTGAAACGTTGTTCGGGGGCATCGGTCCGCGGTTGCACGGTGACTTCACCGCGTAATCCGTGGGGTTTACCGACACGCCCGACGACGATAATCATGTGGTGCTACCTCATTCGCAGGTAACGAAACGCAGGTGGTGAAGTAGCAGAGGCACTGACGTTACGTCAGCGACCATCCGGACCGACGAAGTCGACTCGCACTGGCTGTCCGCTGTTGAGTGCGTTCACCACTGTGCGCACTGCGCGAGCAGTACGACCGGCACGACCGATGACGCGCCCCATGTCATCCGGGTGCACGTGGACCAGCAGTGTGGTCCCGCGACGCGGATTCGTGGAAGTGCGCACCGTAACGTCGTCCGGGTTGTCAACGATGCCAGCGATCAAATGTGCAACCGCTTCTTCGAGATTGCTCACTGCTCAGTTGCCTCAGCGGCATCAGTAGCGGCTTCCTCAACAGCAGCAGGAGCGTCAGCAGCGGCTTCCTCAACAGCAGCAGGAGCGTCAGCAGCGGCTTCTTCAACAACAGCAGGAGCGTCAGCAGCAGCTTCCTCAACAACAGCAGGAGCCTCAACAACAGCTTCCTCAACAACAGCAGGAGCGTCAGCAGCGGCTTCCTCAACAACCGGAGCGGCCTTCTTCTTCGGCGTGGTCGCTGCGGGCAGCGGCTCTTCGGCGGCTGACTTCACAGCAGCTTCGAAGGCGAGGCGGCGGTCAGCCTTCGGCTCGGCAACTCGCAGAGTTCCCTCGGCGCCCGGCAGGCCCTTGAACTTCTGCCAGTCACCCGTAATCTTCAAAATAGCTGCAACAGCCTCGGTCGGCTGTGCGCCGACACCCAGCCAGTGCTGAGCGCGCTCTGAGTTGACGCGAATCAGGCTCGGCTCTTCCTTTGGCTGGTAGATGCCGATCTCCTCGATGGCGCGACCGTTACGTGCGGTGCGCGAGTCGGCGATGACGATGCGGTATTGCGGGTTGCGCTTCTTACCCAGGCGCTTCAACTTAATCTTGACAGCCACGGTGGCGTTCGACTCCTCATTTGATACTGCTTCGGTCGGGTGTGTGCGCACACGCCGTGGGACAGGCGCGTACCAAACCAGTGATGGCCGGGCATCACGTACGCAAGTAGAGGGCTTGCACATGATGCTGACGCGAGGCGCAAGTCTGCCATGCGCCCCGGCGGGGCTGCTACCCCGGTCGGCTAACGGCCGCCTCGGCGCGGCGCCTGACCGGACTTGCCCTTGGCGTTCTTCTTCTTAGCG
>RFTO01000212.1 GCA_009923375.1 Actinomycetota bacterium
TCAAGCAGTGATAGATCTCAACACCCCAGCGCAGGGCCTCGGCATATGTTGCAGCACCGATGGGGGCGATCATGAACTCTTGGATGTCAACGCCGGTGTCGGCGTGGGCGCCGCCGTTGAGGATGTTCATCATCGGCACCGGCAGCACATGAGCATTCGGTCCACCGATGTAACGGAACAGCGGCAGCTCTGCCGACTGCGCCGCAGCCTTCGCCGCGGCCAGGGAGACACCCAAAATCGCATTTGCGCCGATACGGCCTTTGTTTGCAGTGCCATCCACCTCAAGCAGGGCGGCATCGATGAGGCGCTGCTCACTGGCTTCGAAACCCAGGACAGCCGGCGTCAACTCATCTTCGATGTAGCGGACGGCATTTAGCACGCCCTTTCCGCCATAACGTGCCTCACCATCGCGAAGTTCAACGGCTTCGAAGGCGCCGGTGGATGCGCCAGAGGGCACAGCGGCGCGAGCAGTGGTGGAGTCATCTAGCAGAACCTCGACCTCGACAGTCGGGTTACCGCGGGAATCCAGAATCTCGCGCGCGATGATGCCTTCGATGGTGGCCATGAGAGGTTCTCCTAGTGTCACGGGGGAGGAAATCGGTCCGCCGCATGCAGCGCCAATTCCCTGTCAGGTCATGAATGCTGGCATGAGATTGGGGCCAGCCTAGCGAGCACTCATGCTGCAATCGTCCGCGGCGGCGCAGACCGGATTCCCCCTAGTCGAGGGGAGCCAATCGGTGGCGAGGTTCGTCCTCCAGGATGCGGCGGCACCGATGCAGTGGGATGCTTACGGCGCTATGAGCACACATTCCGGCGGTAGTTACCGAGAAGGCGAGCGGGCGATCGTCATGCGCGTTCGCCGCCTTGCGCGGGCGCCCTTGGCTTTTGGAATGCCCACCACGCAGGTGCCTGATCCGGGGCTCTTCGGCCCGGGCAGCGCCACTTGGGAAGTCACCGGCGATGCCTCAGCTGGCGTCGGTGGTATTCGCGCGCTTCTGCTTCAAGCACTGCACCCTTCTGCCATGGCCACGGTCGACCGACTGTCTGATTACCGCCGCAGCACCTGGGGTCGCCTCCTGCGCACAGCCGAATACGTCGGCATGACCTGCTTTGGAACGACAGATGAAGCAGACCGCACCGCAGGGCACGTTCGGGCGCTGCACGAGCGGTTGGGAATCCTGGACACAAGTGAACTGCTGTGGGTACACGCTGCGCTCATCGATTCCGTGCTCGATTCTTACTTGCGCACTCACCCTGATGCCCCCGCTGATTTCGGGGATCGCTACATCAACGAGCAGCGTCTCGCAGCAACACTTGTGGGCATCGACGAGGACGATGTGTTCGCCACGATGGACGAACTAAAGAACTACCTCGAAGCAATGAGACCGACACTTGCTGTGACACCACCCGCCATGACTGCCGCAGATGCCTTGCTGGTGCCGTGGATGCCGTGGTTTATCCGCTGGCTCACACCTGCAGTCCCCTTCTGGCGTTACATGATGACCGCCTCGTTCATCTGCCTGCCGCTGTGGGTTCAGAACGCTTATGCCGAATCCCTTGACGACGTCTCACCCGCGATGCGCAGGCTGATCTTGAACGCTTGCAAGGGCACTGACGAACAGCGGCTGCAACGGGCAGACCGGCGTATCCGTCTGATCCGCAAGATGGCGATGGCTTCACCGGCGTTCGCGCGGATCGGGCCGCACGTTTCGGCGGCCTATCAGCGCCTGGGTATGCGGGCGGCAGATCATCACTAACACCAGTCAGTCTTGGATGAGTGCTGCCTTCTCGGCATCGATAATCCGCTGGCGGTAATCGCGCACCGCCGCCCGCAAGGCCGCTTCCGCATCCACCCCATCCGCGGATGCTTGCGCGATAACAGCGAGCAGTAAGTTGCCAACAGCGGTCTGCGTTGATTTCACTTGCTCGGCATCGCCCTTTGCCGCCATGGCCAACGCCGTCGCGACTGCCGTCATCGCTGCAGAGGCAGCAGTGGCCGCTGCATCGCTGACTGCGGGGATTGCTGCGGCGATGTCGCTGCGCTTCGCGCGACCCATAAGTTTCATGGC
>RFTO01000213.1 GCA_009923375.1 Actinomycetota bacterium
GCTGACGAGGCTGACGAGGCTGACGAGGCTGACGAGGCTGACGAGGCTGAATCAGAAGATGGAGCCGAGGAACTCTGTGCTGTGTCGCCTGTGCCAGCACTCGACGGCGGACCCGCTGGGCGGCTCACCGCACGACGACGGGACCGCGCGGCAGATGGGGAATCTTGTGGAACTTCAGTCATGCTTTCAAATCTCCTTTGAGCAACCTGCCACACAATCTCGCCCCGACCTGTGAGGGTGGATGTGCCGGCAGCAGTTGCTACTTGCTGGTGCCGCAACCTGTGGCTACGGCATGAAACCTGTGGTGGCGATGAACTCGTCGGAGTCCGCTATGCGGTTGCGGTTGCCAGCGGGTCGTGGACCGACCGGGCATCGCTTGACAGCGGTCCCTGCGCCAGCCGGGTCACACGAGGTGGGACGGCTTGGCTCACACCGCTGTGCTCGCGCAATGCGGTGAGGAGATCATCTGGTCGTACAGCAGGTGCTTGATGCTGCACAACTGCCCGAAGTATGGCACATGAGGAATCGGTCTCGTGTGTTTGTACTTCAATGTGGCGTACCGCGCCGCGCGCATCAAATCGACGCAGCCCATCTTTCATCATTCGCCCGACGATGATTTCGTCGGCAGCGAGGAATGCTGAGACTGCCGTCTCCAGTTCAGTTGCGGAGGTTTCCGGCAACTCAATCTGCCACACACTTGCCTCAAGACGCGTGGCCAGTTCTCTGTCGGTGGCCACCACGACTCGTACCAAATCAAAGCCTTCTGGCAAGGCGGCACTCACATCGGCAAGTACTTTTTCAGGGTCGCGCGGTTCAGTCAATGCAACTTCCAAGTATTCGGCATGGCTTGAAGAACCTGTGGGTGCGGAGTTGGCATACGAGATACGCGGATGCGGGCTAAACCCGGCACTCATCGCCACCGGCACTTGAGCCCGACGAAGAGCTCGTTCAAGTGAGCGTTGGAAATCTCGGTGACTGGCAAAGCGCATCCGGCCGTGCTTTGCATAGCGAATATGCAACCGCTGCACGACGGGGACAGCGACACGACCGGGGTCGGGACGCTTACTGCTCACGGAAGCACCGTGAGGGGCAGCAACATTCCACCCGTCGGGCCGACCTGAATCTCGGTGCCCATCTGATCGCAGACTCCACAGTCGAAGCATGGCGACCAGCGGCAGTCGTCGATTTCTACCTCAGCCAGCGCGTCCTGCCAGTCATCCCACAGCCACTGCTTGTCCAAACCTGAATCAAGGTGATCCCACGGCAACACCTCGGCGAGCTCGCGCTCGCGGGTGGTGTACCACGCAGCATCCACACCGGTGCCTTCAAGCGCCTCGACGCTGCAGCGCATCCAACGGTCGTAGTTGAAGTACTCACTCCAGCCATCGAAACGGCCGCCATCTCGCCACACAGCCTCGATGACCGGGCCAATGCGGCGATCACCACGTGACAGCAATCCTTCAACTGCCGAGGGCTTGCCGTCGTGGTAGCGCACACCAATCGCCTTCGCATACTTACGGTCGTCACGGACGACTCCGCGCAGCTTTGCCAAGCGCGAATCGATGGTCTCCACATCGGCTTGGCTCGCCCACTGGAATGGCGTGTGCGGCTTGGGCACAAACCTTGACGTCCTTGCCGCCGGTGGCGCTGCGGCCAGCATCGATGACGTGCTTCGCCATCTCAGCAATCTGCAGCACATCCTCATCTTGCTCAGTCGGCAAGCCGCACATGAAGTAAAGCTTCACCTGTCGCCAGCCGGCTGCATAAGCCGCCGAGACTGTGCGAATCAGATCCTCTTCCGACACCGTCTTGTTGATGACCTTGCGCATCCGCTCGGAGCCGCCCTCCGGTGCGAATGTCAACCCCGACCGGCGGCCGTTTCGGCTGAGCTCGTTGGCCAAATCGATGTTGAAGGCATCCACCCGGGTGCTCGGCAGAGACAAACTGGTGTCGGTGCCTTCATAACGATCTGCGAGCTGCTTGGCGATGGCGCCGATCTCGGAGTGGTCGGCACTGGACAGCGAGAG
>RFTO01000214.1 GCA_009923375.1 Actinomycetota bacterium
CCAGCAACACGGTCTGCAGCCATGAAAGCGAGACGCCGATATTCGCCCACAGGGCGCTGCGATTAGTCGACGAGACGTGCGTGGTGGTGGCCTTGGGGCCGACGAGGCCACCCGTGTTGGGAGCTCCCACTGTCACCAGCTCAAGACTTTCCGCGGCGGCGATGTCACGAGTGCTGATAAAAGCCGCTGTGAAGAATCCGAAGGCCAGAGTCACCACCACCAACGCACCGCCAGTGAGGTAAAGCGAGAGCGCGCTCATCTGCAGATCAGTCACGACAACTCCTCTACTCGCGGTGGGGCTGGCACATCGGAAAGGTTCTGCGTGTCGGAAGTCATGTCGGGAGTCGTGTCAGGCCGCTCACGCGATCCGACGGTTAACGATGCCGATAGCGAATCCAAATCCGTGGTGAGCGTATCCGCTCCGCTCTTGTGCAGCCCACCGAGCAAGACGCCATCGTCAGTCATGCGCATGAACACGCGTCGACGCGGGATGAACAAGGACAACAGCAGGCCGACCACTGCGAGCAGCGCCGACGACAGCACCCACACCTCACTGCGGTCGGTGGACACCACGAACGATGCCCAGCGGTGCACGCCATCGAAGGTGATGGAGCCCGCCTTATCCGGCAGCGTCCACGTATCCCCCACGCGGAGCGGCTGGATCCCCAGCCGTTTCATCTTGGATGCATCGAGGGTGAACACGTTTTGCGGGATGCCTTGATCGAGCCCGAGATCGCCGGTGAATGCACCCATGAACAACAGCGGCGCATCCGCATCAGGGAAGCTGGAAAACAATCCCTTGGTCGGGTCCACCATCCCCGATGGTGCGAAGATTCCTTGGAATCCCAGCTGGGGCTTGGCATCTGGGGCTTTCACGACTCCGCGAGACAACATGTTCGCACCCTCCGGTGCGAACACAGCGGAGTCCGACCACACCGTCTGCCCTGCTGAATCCCTCACGGTGAAGTGCAGGGCATACCCATGGCTGGTGAGGAACACCTGCGAACCACCGGCACCAAGCGGGTGGTTGACGCGGATGATCTGCGAACGCACTGGCCCGCCGAAGCTGTCCTGGACATTGACATGCGCATCGAATTTCGCAGGCGCCCCGCGTTCAGAGCCGGTGCGCTGAAAAGCGACATCGAATTTCGTCAACTTGAGCGTGAACGGCACCATGCTCGATCGGTCGAAGAACACGCCGGAGCGGAAGTCGTCGTATTGCGCGAGCTGGTTGGTGAACCCCTGCCCCTCAACCAACACCATCTTGCCTTGCGCGCCGGTGGTCTTACCGACCGCGATGGTGATGACGAGAAGCACCAACGCAAGATGGAAGACAAGATTTCCCGTCTCCCGCAGGTAGCCCTTCTCCGCCGACACCCACGTCTTGTCTTCGGCGACACGAACCCGGAATCGCTTGGAGCGCAGGTGCGCGATAGCGACGTCAACCGGTTCAGCAACCACATTCTGAACGCGGCGATGGGCGGGGAGTCGCTCAAGGTTCTTCGGCGCTAGTGGAGGTTGAGCCTTCATCGCCTTGCCGTGCTCCATCGCCCGCGGCACGACACAACCCACCAGCGAAACCAGCAGGAGCAAGTAAATCGCGGCGAACCACGGGGAGGCGTAAACGTGGAAGAACCCGAGTCGATCCAGCACTGTCGCATAAGTGCCGTGATTGGCGATGTAGCGCTGCACGCGGATGTCGTCGGTCCCCCGCTGCGGGAAAATCGAGCCTGGCACAGCTGCGATGGCCAGAAGCATCAAGAGCAGCAAAGCCGTTCGCATGCTGGTTAACGTGCGCCAAGACCATCGCAGCCAAACAGTCACAGTGTTCATGAATGTCACCATGGTGGCGTCCAGCTCGGCACGTGCTGAGACACCCATGCCTGCACTTCGATGATCCATGAATCCCAGGTGCCGAGCACCAGCATCACGCCGATGGCAATCAGGAATGCTGCGCCGATGCGCGAAATCCATTTGGTGCGCTTACGCATCCACGCCAGCTGCTTAGTTAACGCGTCGCTGGCGG
>RFTO01000215.1 GCA_009923375.1 Actinomycetota bacterium
ACCGCCCGGCGAGCAATCACAATTGAGCCGACCAAATTGGTGTGGATCACAGACTCGATGTCCTCGTCGGACATTCGCATTAAGAGACCGTCCCTGGTGATACCGGCGTTGGCTACGACCGTTCGAATCGGGCCGGCCAGCGCCTCGGCGGCATCGAAGGCACGATCGACTGATTGCGAGGACGAAACATCGCATTGGACGGGCAAGAATCCCTGAGCCTTCATTGAGGCTTCATCGGCCGCGCTGCGGTATGTGGCCACAACCGTGTAGCCAGCGCCCTGGAAGGCCTGCGCCAAGGCGAGCCCAATTCCGCGGTTGGCGCCGGTGATGAGGACGTTGTCAGTCACCCGCTAAGGGTATCTACTCCCGCGGATGCGAAAGGGCTACGACAGGCGTACGGTGTGGGCATGTCATCCCAGGATCCGCTGGAATTCCGCATCACGCAGGTGACCCCCTCGCGGGCACAAGAGCGGGCTCACCGACAGCGCACCTACCTCATCAGCATGGGGGTTCGGGTTGCCTGCTTCCTCACGGCCATCCTCGTACCAGCTCCCTTGCCTGTCCGCATTGCCTTGATCGCTGGTGCCATCGCTCTGCCATATTTCGCTGTAGTTGTCGCGAACGCGTCGCGCTCGGGGTCGCAGCGACCAGTCACAGGCGTAGGCTCATTGCGTGTTAAGCGCCCAGAGATCGAAGACTGACCTGCGTCAGCGCTTCAGTCCCAGGGAGTTGGCCTTTCTAGGTAGCCTTCGATGGATAGGGCTGACACTGATCATCATCCTCATCATTCCTCTGTTCTTGCGGCTTAGTCTTTGGCAATTTCATCGATTAGATGCCAGGCGTGCAGCCAATAGCGCAGTGACTGCCGGGCTGGCTATCGCTCCCATACCTCTGCCCAACGACACAAGCGGCACCTCAATAGGCAGCCATCCTCTACGTGAGTGGCAGCCCGTCACCTTGACCGGATCGTGGGTGCCTGGCACAACGATTCTGGCGCGTAAGCATTGGCGCGGCGATTCAATTGGGTTCTACATCGTGGATGCCTTCACAACCGACGCTGGCATCGTGGTTCCAGTGGTGCGCGGCTGGATGTCTCCCGTCACTCAGGCTGGTATCGCTCCGCGTGTGCTGCGTCCCCCACATGGTCAAGTGACAGTGCATGGGTGGATACGCGAGATGGAGAAAGGGGTTGCGCGATCGGGGTTGCCAGCCAAACAGATTCAATGGATAAACGCCGAGGCTCTGACGATATGGCCGTCGACAGTTGTGGGTTCGGCGACGATGGCGTCAGTATGGGTGCAAAGCGACCAATCACGCAATCAGCTCAATGTGCTGTGGGAGACAAAGGCACACAGCAGCATTGACGACACTTCGGCCCCCACCGTCGGTGCGGCTACTGCCCCCGCTGGGGTATTCGATATTCCCTCACCAGAACTCAGCGAGGGTTGGCACCTGAGTTACGCCTGGCAATGGCGAACGTTCGCACTACTCGCTCTCGTTGGCTGGATGATCTTGGTTCGCACCGAGCTTCTTAGGCGCCGAGAAGCTCAGAGTGTGGATTCAGCGGTTTCTTGAACCGCGAATTGAGTCTCGTACAAACTCGAGTACAAGCCACCTGCGGCGAGTAGCTCGTCATGTGTGCCACGCTCCACGACCTTGCCTGATTCCATGACCAGAATCTGATTCGCATCGCGAATTGTGGATAGCCGGTGAGCAATGACGATACTTGTCCGACCCTTGAGTGCCACTGCCAAAGCGCGCTGAACCGCGGCCTCATTCTCCGAATCGAGGTGCGCTGTCGCCTCATCCAGCACCACAACATCGGGTGCCTTGAGTAGCAGCCGCGCGATGGCCATGCGTTGCTTCTCTCCCCCCGAGAGTCGGTGCCCACGGTCACCCACCACAGTGTCGAGCCCATCAGGAAGACGCTGCACCAGTTCCAGGATCTGCGCATCGGCGCAGGCGTCGAATATCTGTTGCTCCGTGGCATCGGGTTGCGCATAAAGGAG
>RFTO01000216.1 GCA_009923375.1 Actinomycetota bacterium
TGATCCGCAAGGTGCGTCACGTCCGTATGACATCGATCGCGATGGTTTCGTCATGGGTGAGGGCAGCGGCGTGCTCGTTTTAGAATCCGAGGAACACGCCAAGGCGCGCGGAGCGAAGATTCACGCTTACCTCGTGGGCAACGGCATGACCTCCGATGCCCACCACATGGCGCAACCCGATCCCGCCGGCAGCGGTGCAGCCCGGGCCATGCTGCAGGCGGTACAAGACGCTGGAATCGCGTTAACCGATATCGCGCATATCAACGCTCACGCCACTTCCACCCCAGCAGGAGATGTGGCCGAGTCGGTGGCAATCCGTTCCGCATTCGGCGATCACGCGGATTCCATCATCGTCACAGCGACTAAGTCCATGACCGGTCACCTCCTTGGTGGCGCCGGCGCAATTGAGAGCATCGCGTGCGTGTTGGCGCTGGCGGAGCGAGTTGTGCCAGCGACAATCAATGTGCACAACCAAGACCCCGCGATCACCATCGATGTCGCCACGACAGAGCGCGCGCTGCCCAGTGGCGATGTCTATGCGCTGAACAACTCATTCGGATTCGGCGGACACGACGTCGCCCTGGTGTTTAGGAGCGTTTGATGACAAGCACCAACGACGAACTCGATCCCCGCAGTCCGCAGGCGCGTTTATCCGCGCTGTTCGACGAAGGTAAGTGGACAGCCTTCACCCCCGAGGACGACCGCGGGTTTATCTCCGCCACCGGTCGCATCAACGGGCATGAGGTTGTCGCATTCTGCTCCGACCCAACTGTTCAGGGCGGCGCGATGGGTGCGCAGGGTTGCGAGGCGATCGTCGCCGGCTACGAGCGAGCGCTGGCTGACTCCTGCCCCATCATCGGTTTATGGCACTCCGGAGGAGCACGACTTCGCGAGGGTGTCGAATCACTCGATGGCGTTGGTCGCGTGTTCGCTGCGATGACGCGCGCGTCTGGTCGCGTGCCGCAGATCTCGGTAGTCCTCGGACCGGCCGCTGGTGGTGCGGCCTACGGCCCCGCGCTTACTGATGTTGTGATCATGGCTCCAGAGGGAAAAATCTTCGTCACCGGACCTGAGGTCGTCCGCTCTGTCACCGGTGAAGATGTGGATATGGAGCGCCTCGGCGGCGTCGAGCCTCACGCCCGCCGCTCCGGGGTCGTGCACCTTGTAGGCGAGTCGGAGGCACACGCTCTCGAGCAGGCGCGAACCGTCGCGACGCTGCTGGGCAGCCAAGGCTCGATGGAGATTGAATCAATCCAGGACACCGACCTGGGTCAGTACATGCCAGATGTCGCTAAGCGGGCATACGACGTGCACCCGCTGGTGGAGCACGTCTTCGATGAAGGCTCCATGTGCGAGCTACACGAGCGTTGGGCGCCGAATATCGTCACCGCACTGGGCCGCCTCGGAGGTCGCACCATCGGCATCGTGGCAAACAACCCGCTGCGCCTTGGTGGTTGCCTGGATTCATCCTCGGCGGAGAAAGCCGCGCGTTTCGTGCGGATGTGCGACGCATTCGCAGTGCCACTGCTCGTGTTGGTCGATGTGCCCGGTTACTTGCCTGGCGTTGGCCAGGAATGGGATGGCGTTGTGCGTCGCGGCGCGAAGTTACTGCACGCTTTCGCGGAGTGCGTGGTTCCTCGCGTCACCGTCATCACTCGCAAGGCATACGGCGGCGCGTACGTCGCGATGAACTCAGCATCACTGGGTGCAACTCGCGTGATGGCATGGCCCGATGCTCAGGTGGCGGTCATGGGATCTGTGGCAGCGATCAGGATTCTGCACCGCCGCAAGCTGGCCGAGGTGCCACCTGAGTCGCGCGAGCAACTCGAGTTGGAGCTTGCTGCCGAGCACGACGTCATCACCGGTGGCGTTCAACGTGCGCTGGAGATTGGCGTGGTGCAGGAGTTAGTGGATCCCGTGAGCACGCGTCGTCGAGTCGCAGAAATCATCAAGGCAACCCCCGGCGCGCGCGGCATGCACG
>RFTO01000217.1 GCA_009923375.1 Actinomycetota bacterium
AAACAGTGTGGATTTGCCCGATGCAAGCATCGCTGCATCAGCATTGCCAATTGAATCGTTTCCAACTGACACGGAGACTGCGGAAGTTTTTGGTGCAAACTCCCTGACGAGAGTCGACCCTTTGACTTTCTGCAAACTTCGAGTCATGGAACCGGCTTTCACATCCATCGCGGTAGTCAACTTGCTCAATCGCAATTCATTGCCGAATGTCTGAGGGGCGATGGCACATGTCAGCTCAGATTGCTCAATACCTTGCTGGCGCGCTGATGGGCCGCGCGACAATTCATATGACGGCACAAAGTTGTTTGCGGCGAGAATCGCCACGATGATGGCAAGTGGCCACAGTCTCCGCAGCCTTGTGCGAGCAGCGCGATTCATGCGTCACCTTCATCATCAACCAGGGGGTGGATTGGCCGCGTCATGACCACAGCTGCGAGTAGGGCAAGAAGTTGGACAGTGAGCCACAGCGGGCGACTGCGATCGCGTCGCTGGACCGTGATGTCTGTCCGTGCTGCCACCGGCACATCGATGACAACGGTGCCGGCATCACTGCGCGTGAGATTGGCGGGTCGGCCATCGATGACTGCAGTCCACCCCGTAGTGACATCAGCAATCGTCAGAACACCCGCATCCAACGCTGGTGCGTCTGTTGTTGATTTGAGGTGCAGTGACCCGGCATCGTAGGCATGGTTCACTGCGAAATCTGCAATCGGATGAGGCACGCCAACAGTGTTAGCCGCGAGTGGCGCAAAGCGGGCCCGCGCAGGACTGCTTGGCAGTCGCCACACCCACTGCCCTTTGCCGCTGATGGGAGCGGAAAGTTGGCGAACATTCGGGGTGGAGATGAACGACTGCGCCACCGCAGTTGCACCGCGCCCACCCGATTCCATGGCGAGATAGCGAACGCCACTCTCAGCCAAAGCCGCGATGGCCGCGGGTCGATCATTGACGGCAAGATCACCTTGTGCGATGAGAGTCTCAACCGTATGACTCATGATGTCGTCGGAACCGGTGGCTCTCAGTATGTCGTCATCCCCAAAGCGTGACTGTGCACTGCCACGAATCGCAAACCGAACTGGTGCGGGGTCGGCGACTTTGAGTACGAGTACCCGCGGTCGTTCACCCGAATCAAAATCAGCAGCCGCAAACGCCGGCAAATCAGTCCTCTCACCTCTCACAAGCTGACTGTCCGGCGCTGTCAATGTGGTGAACAACCCGAACACGGCTGACGCGGTGAACGCCACGAGCGCGAGAGCCGCAAACAGATGCCGGCTGCCGATTCCGCGTCCCCGCAAACTTGCAATCAGGCCATCTGCGGCCGTGAGAATGGACATCCCACACGCAAGTGCAATGAACAGCATGGGGACTGCAGCGCTTGGATGTGAAGGGGTGGATAAACCGACAACACGGAAGGTGATGTGTTCCATGACAAGCACGAGCAGCAACGGTACGAGCGTCACTAAAGCCAGATTTCTTGTGAACCGATGGGATGCACCGCGGGCCATCGCAGCGGTCGCAACAACCACGAACCCAATCCCCCACCACATGATTCGCTGTGGCGAGAGTGAGGCAATTTGTAGCCAACTAGCACGCGGGCCTTCACTGATGGATTCAACTGCACCCGTCGACATAAGCAGCAGATAGGGATGCGCACCCCACTGCAATGACGCAGGAAAGAGCAGAAGCCACGGGGACATGAGTGCGAAAACACTGTGGCGACCCCGCGCGTAAGTTCGGATGGCCGGAGCAAGACACATCACGGTCAGTGTTATTGCAACCGCGAGCAGCCACACAACAGGTTCAAACGCACAACTGAGGGTGAGCAGCAGCGCGGCCAACGCATAGCGATGTGCGTCGCCTGTGACAACTGCACGCGAAGCGGCGCGGATGAGAAACGGAAGCACGATTGCGACGATGAGGAAACTGAAGTCACCAACATCGCGCGCGTGCG
>RFTO01000218.1 GCA_009923375.1 Actinomycetota bacterium
ATCTGCCCACATCGTCACACCCGCCATGTCGTGTGACACGGCTACGACAGTGCGGGCAGTCTCGCGAAGGACGGCATAGAGACGCAGGCGATCGGCCTCGCTCACTGCTGCATCGATTTCGTCGACAAACAGCACATTCGGCATCGTCACTGCTGCCTGCGCCAATCGAATCCAGGCCCACTCACCCGCAGAGACTGTGCGCACGCTTTGCTCTGCCAACCGTGCGATGCCCAATGACTGAAGCATGTCTTGAGCACGCGCAAGTCTTTGACGCGAAGACTTGTCAGGAACTGCAATGGCGACGAACTCCACGCAGGTGTAGTCAACAACCGGTCTTGCCTCACTCAAGATTGCCGCACGCAGCCTTGCTCGCTCGGGCACGGTCAGGACAAGGACATCCGCACCATCCCACCGGAGGGCATCAACGCCGTTGACATCCACCGCAGCCATGCGCCGCAAAAGAGTGGACTTGCCCGAGCCGTTTGCACCAGTGATGGCGTGGACACCAGCAGCCACAAAGAAATTGATGCCAGTCAGTGAAGTCGTCTCTGACATACGAATGCGTGCGGCACGCATTTCTACACCGATTTTTGCGTCAGTCATTGGCTGCCACCCGCATGAGAACTTTCACGAGAATCGGCGCCCCAACGAGCGTCACAAAGAATCCCACTGGCACTTCTTGTGCAGACATCAATGTCCGTGCTGCGGTGTCAGCTAGGAGTAGCAACAGACCACCGGCGGCGGCACTGCATGGCAATAGCGCTCGATGCAGATGTATCCCAAAACTACGCAACACATGAGGCACAGCCAAACCAACAAAAGCGATGATGCCAAAGTATGCAACAGCTGCAGAAACAAGCAGCGCCGCCGCAAGCGACCAACGCGCCCGGGCATCTCGTAGCGAGACCCCGAGCAATGTCGCACTCATGGAGCCAAGTGATGCCGCATCCAATCGATGGCTTTGACCAAGCAACACCAAAGCACCAATGGAAGCAGTCACAGTGACGATGACGACGGAGTGCCAATCAGCGAGAGCAAGTGAGCCGAACAACCACGAGGCCACTGAGCGTCCCCGCGAAAACAACGGGATGCTGACCAAGATGCCCAGTGCAGCCGTCGCAACTGCCCCAGCGGCAACACCAATCAAGGTGAAGGAAGTGCCAGTGGCGCGGGTACGAGTCAAGAGGAACGCGGCGAGTGCCGAAAATGCGACGGCACCCACGCAGGCGATGACCGGCTGACCAGGTGCAACCGCTGACCCGACCGCAGCACCAAGTGCAGCGCCGGCACCAATTGGGACCAAGCCGGCGTCGACAATCGGATTGACATACATCGTCTGCAAGAGTGGGCCACTTGCACCAAGTGCGGCGCCAGCGATCACAGCCGCGATGATGCGCGGCAGTCGAATATCAACCACGACTTGGTGAATGAAGTGGTCTCCACCGCGGAAGGAATTGATCAACTCCGACAGTGGGATGTGAGTTGCGCCCACAGTCAATGCGCCTACGGCTACGACGACGATGGCGAGGCAGAGTCCGCCGAACACCACCGTTGAGCGGTTAGCGAGTGACATCTTCAATCGCCTGCCTTATCGCCGCCACCAACGCCCATGTCTGGGATCCGAATGCGAGCAGGAGCGTATCTTCCACACTGATCACTCGCTGATTCTGAACCGCTGGCGTCATCCGAAGCCCTGTCATCTGGCGAAGCCCTGTCATGCCACCAACAGATTCGAGTCCCTTGGTCATGACCAACAAAACATCTGGTTTCAGACTCGCCATCGCTTCAGGAGTGATGGGCGTGAAGGGCTTGAGGCCCGCCTGTGCTCCCACATCAACCGCGCCTGCCGCGGATATGAGCGAATCGGCGCCGGAGCCCTTGCCCCCAAGCAAATAGATGGCTGCGGTTCCTCGCAGATACAAGAATGCAACTCGTAGTTGTTTGGCAATTG
>RFTO01000219.1 GCA_009923375.1 Actinomycetota bacterium
CAAAGTGCCAAGGTGGCGTACAACCAACGTCGTGATGCCAGCTGCGGGGCTGTGGTCCGAAGGTTTGCGGGATGCGCGGATTTTGCGCGAGTGGGGTGCTTACGCAGCTGAGACTGTGGTAACGATGTGCGGCAGCGTTTGTACTGGCGCGAAAGTCACGGCAGCATCTGCGGCTGCCATCGCACCAGCCGCACCGGCGACCACGGACGAGACATCAACCCCGAGCGCTCGGCAGACAGCCGCCAAGATCTCGCTGGAAACTTCCTTATGTCCGCGTTCGATTTCACTCAGATAGCCGACAGACACACCAGCGGTTGCGGACAGAGCGCGAATAGACATGCCTGCAGTCGTCCGGGCTTCGCGTAAACGCTCGCCTAGTGCGTGACGCAAGAGCATGGGGATCTCCAAGGTTCGTGTGGGGTTTCGCGAATATTCATCAGTCGCACCGATGCCATTCGTGATCACCGCGAGTCTTACGTTGGAAAGGGTAGCGCGATTAACACGACCAGTGCTATCCCAACGAGTCTGACACGCCCATCTGAAGGAGGGTCGCAACCGCGTCAACTGCGGCTGCAACTGCCGCCACACGAATATCGGCGCGTGTGCCCGTGAACTCGTAGCGATGGACGACAGTGCCGGTGTCGGAGTCATGCACCGCGATGAATACCTCTCCCACCGGGTGCTCCCCGACCGTTTCCGGCCCTGCTACGCCCGTCGTGGCGATTCCGATATCAGCGTCAAACCTCTCCGCAACCAACTGTGCCATTTGCGCTGCAACCTGCGGGCTGACTGGCCCAACGCGGTCCAGCGTGTCCCCGTCAACGCCTAGCACCGACGACTTGGAACCCGTGGCGTAAGTGACCATGCCACCACGGATCACGGTTGATGCACCAGGGACGCTGGTGAATTCCGCTGACACGAGTCCGCCTGTCACACTCTCCGCGCACGCGAGGGTTAAGCCTTTGTCACGACAATCGGCCACGACCTGAGCCGCAGTGGTCATGAGGCAGTGCCCAAGTCGGCGACACGTCGACGCCATCCCACGATGTAATCAATCCCGGTGGCGACCGTCACCGCAAGGGCGAGGAACACTGCGGCAACTGCAGTGTTGTGCCACGTTGCTGCAAAGCTGCCCGGCAACCACACAGCCACCGCTGGACTAATGAGCATCATGATCAAGGCGACCATCTGCACGGTTGTCTTCACCTTGCCACCGCGACTCGCGGGGACAACACCGTCGTCGATGACGGCGAACCGCATCCACGTGATGCCTATCTCCCGAGTCATGATTGTGATTGTCACCCACCAAGGCACCTCGTGCAGGGCGCTTAGTCCGATAAATGCCATCCCCGTGAGCGCTTTATCGGCGATTGGATCCCACAGCTCGCCAAAGGCCGTAATGAGTCCGCGTTTACGCGCCAAGTTGCCGTCAACGAAGTCGGTCATCGCCGCGATGACGAAGACAGCCGTTGCAGCCGTGCTATACACCTCACCCCGTGAGGTGAACAGCAACCATCCGAGCACGGGAACAAGCGCCACACGAGCCAGTGTCAGGAGGTTTGGCACGTTCCACTCGGGCGCCGGACCCACTGCCTTCATGTGGTCGCCCACCCAGACATCAGGCGAACGCGGCTTCCAGATCCGCACCATCGACGTCGATGATCTCTACATCCACCACATCGCCGACGCTCACCTGCGCGATATCAGCGTTGTCAATCGTCGTAATTCCGTCGATCTCTGGCGCTTGGTGCATGCAGCGCCCTTCGATAATTCCATCAGCGATTCGCTCAACCAACATGCGGGTGCGAGTGCCGATGCGGTCCTCTGCACGCTGGTTTACAAGCTCGTCGACAAGCTCGGTGATGTGCTCAACTCGGGCGCGAATTTCAGTCTCCGGCAAAGCGTCGTCGAAGCCCGCAGCCTCAGTGCCTTCCTCCGCGCTGTAGCCAA
>RFTO01000220.1 GCA_009923375.1 Actinomycetota bacterium
AACCTCGAGGTCGGCGCCTATGTGCGTCGCAAGGACAAGGTGGGCCTTGACCGCACGCTGGGGGAAGTGTATGAATTGTTCCCCGTGCTGAAAAAGAAGGCTCACATGATGGGCGGCTTGCTCTCCGGCGGCGAGCAGCAGATGCTGGCCATTGGCCGCGGATTGATGTCCAGCCCATCGTTACTGTTATTGGACGAACCGTCGATGGGCCTTTCGCCCAAACTCACCACCGAGATGTTCGCCGACATCCGACGCATAGCGAACACAGGTCGCACCGTGATGTTGGTTGAACAGAACGCTTACGCCGCGCTTAGCGTAGCTGACTATGGTTATGCACTTGAAAACGGCACTGTAGCCTTACATGGCTCCGCGCAGAAGTTGATTCGCGACGACTACGTCCGGCAGACGTACCTTGGCGCATGAAGCAACGATATTCGGTAATGCGCTGACCACTATTTAGAAATGTCCATCTATGTCCTTCACTACGTCGCGTACCGAAGTCACTGCTGCATGTCAGACGCTGCTGCCAATCCTGCGAGAGCGACTTGGTGACCGAGTTACAGCCTCGCACGCCGAACGTGATCATCACAGCCACGGGGAGGGTGTTCCAGACGCATTCCTGCCGGACCTGGTGCTATTTGTATTGGACAACGAAGAGTTGGCGTTCGTCGTACGCCAGTGTTATAGACTGCGCGTGCCTCTCATCCCTTTTGGCGCCGGGACTTCCCTTGAGGGCCATGTCGCTGCAGTCCACGGTGGAGTCTGCGTCGATCTTTCTCGAATGAACGCTATCCTTGCTATCAGTGCCGATTCACTGGACTGCAGGGTCCAGGCAGGTGTAACGCGAGAGCAATTAAATTTGGCGTTACGCAGTCATGGGCTGTTCTTCCCAATTGATCCAGGTGCGAACGCGTCTTTAGGCGGCATGGCGGCGACGAGAGCCTCTGGTACTGCTGCTGTGCGCTATGGAACTATGCGCGACGCCGTGCTCGGGCTGACTGTGATCACTGCCGATGGGAACATCGTGCGCACCGGCACTCGCGCGCGCAAGACGGCCGCAGGGTTGGACCTTACCCGCCTGTTCATTGGCAGCGAGGGCATCCTCGGCTTCATCACCGAAATTCAGCTACGCTTGTGGGGTCAACCGGAGACAGTACGGGCAGCAGTATGTCAGTTTCCGGATCTGTCTGGCGCAGTGCGAACGGTCATCTCTGCATTACAAATGGGCGTTCCACTTGCTCGCGTCGAGTTGTTGGACGCTCTCCAAATGCATGCCTGCATTGCCTACTCAAAGCTCGATGGCTTTAAGGAGTTACCTACCTTATTTATCGAATTTCACGGCAGTCCAGCAGCCGTGAGCGAGCAGATCGTGACGATGGAAGAGCTAGCGTCGGATGCAGGAGGCAGCGGGTTTGAATGGGCCGAGCGTCCGGAGGACCGATCGCGACTCTGGAAGGCACGACATGAGGTAACCTATGCCAATTTGGCGCTGCGCCCCGGCTGTCGCCAAATCGGCACCGATGCCTGCGTGCCAATCTCCGCGCTGGTGCAATGCATCGAGGAAACGCGCGATGACGTCTTGCGCAGCGGTATGGTGGCACCTTTGTGCGGACATGTCGGCGATGGAAATTTCCACCTCGGGATCCTGTTCGATCCCTCCAATGCGGATGAGCGCGAGCGTGCCGATGCGCTGGCAGAGCGCGTTGCGATGCGTTCGATCCGACTCGGTGGTACCTGCACCGGCGAGCATGGAGTCGGCATGCATCGCATTCATCAACTTGAGGTGGAACACAGCGACGGAGTGGTGCTGATGCGCGCGATCAAGCAAGCGCTGGATCCGTTAGGCATCATGAACCCCGGAAAAATGCTGGCACTGTGAGTAAACTAATTGACGAGCGTCAACCAATTCGACTCCCCGCA
>RFTO01000023.1 GCA_009923375.1 Actinomycetota bacterium
CATCAGGTGTAAGTGCCGGTGCGGCTATCGGTGTCACGGCACCGTTTGTCGATGGGCGCGGTGGCGGTAAGCCTGATCTGGCGCAAGGCGGTGGAACCAACGCCGCAGGAATCGATGCGGCGCTTGCTGCCGTGCGGCAATGGTTCTTGGGCGCATAATCGCGCTATGCGTCCTGGGGTAAGGCTTGGTGTGGACCCGGGGTCGGTCCGGGTTGGTTTCGCCCGCAGCGATGCCAGCGGCATGCTGGCATTCCCAGTCGTGTCTGCGATCAAGGACCTCGACGATTCTGCTGTGCTGCGCGATCTCATCGCTGAACATCAGGTCATCGAGATTTACATCGGACTTCCCTTGGGCTTGTCTGGCGCTGACACTGCATCCACGATGGTCGCCCGAGATTATGCGCGACGAGTGGCCAGTGAGGTCGCCCCGATTCCAGTGCGGGTGGTTGACGAACGTTTGACCACGGTGTCGGCATCTGCAGCTATGCGAATCGCTGGGAAGGATGCCCGCAAGCAGCGAGAGAGCATCGACGCCGCCGCCGCTGCTGTGCTGTTGCAGCACGTGCTCGATTCCGAGTCCGCCAGTGGGCGCGTCCCCGGGGATCTGATCGTGGTGACCGATGAGTGATGAACAGTCCTACAGCATGGAGGAGCCGCATGAGGAGTCTGCACAAGGTGGCTCCGAGGATGTCGCCGGCAGGTTGCCTGGCGTTGGCGATCAAAGTACGCCAGGGGGACGCAAGAGCTTTTTCGGCATTGGTCGTCGCACAGCCATCGCTATTGCTGCAGCACTCGGTTTACTGGTCTGTGTTGCTTTCGCTGCTGGGTGGGGTCCATTCGATCGCAGTGATTGGCACAGCGAGGGCCAGGGGAGCGTGAACCTGCGAGTAAACCCCGGCGATAGCGTCGCAACCATCGGCCGGACTCTCGTGAGCGCCGGCTCGGTGCGCACTGTCGGCGCTTTCATCCGTGCAGCCGCTGCGCAACCGTCTTTCGGTAATCGGATTCAACCCGGTGTTTACGACATGCGTCTACGAATGAGCGCCCACTCGGCTTTGGCGCGGTTTTTCGATCCCGCGGCGAGAGTGCAAATGCGGGTTCTGGTGGCTGATGGGAAGCGAGCCTCGAACATCATTTCGAGCATCGCCGATCAAACCGGCCTGTCGGTGGCTGCCCTTACCGCCGCCGCGGATGCCCGGTCAAGGCAGCTGCCGCCTTACGCCGGCGGCGCTATCGAAGGGTTCCTGTATCCCGCCACGTATTCATTCGACCCGCGAGCAACTGCATCGCAAGTAATCGACTCAATCGTCGCCAACGCGATCAGCAAGCACAAGGCTTTGGGTTTATTAGCGCCACCGAAAGCACTGCACATCAGTGCCCGTGAGGTGCTCACTTTGGCCAGTATTCTCCAAGTCGAGGCATACCCAGATGATTACGCGAAGGTCGCCCGAGTTATTTACAACCGACTGCATCAAGGTCGCCGTCTGCAACTCGATTCAACCCTCAATTTCGCACTTGGCACATCGAAGTGGACGTTCACTGGGGCTGAGCACGCTAATCCCTCGGCGTACAACACCTTCGCTCATGCTGGCCTACCGCCGGGTCCAATCGGAAATCCTGGCAAGACCGCGATAGCAGCTGCCATGGAGCCTGCCGCTGGCGATTGGATCTACTTCGTCACAACGAACCCAGACACCGGGTTAACAGAATTCGCGAGCACCGACTCGGGATTCAACACCTTGAGGGAGAAATTTCGTTCCTGGCTGAAGGCGCGCCCATGACCGAGCCAAGGCAGCTACCCGTTGCATTACTCGGGTCGCCCGTTGCACATTCCAAATCCCCGCTACTACACCGAGCTTTTTATGCCGAGTTAGGTGAAGTTGAGCGCGTCTACACAGCGATCGATCTCCCCGTGGAAGATTTTGAGAATTTCTGGCACAACGAGCGCAGGGCCGCCTGGGCGGGTTTCAGCGTCACGATGCCTTTGAAAAGTGTCGCGGCCGCCGCGGTGAGCTCTCTGCACGGTGCTGCTCGGGTGTTGGGTGTGGTGAACACGATTGTGTTCGATGGGCAGATTTCTCACGGCTACAACACCGACGTCACTGGGCTGACGAGAATCCTGAGAAACTTGCCATCCGTTGGAGTCGAAGCCAGCCGCGCTGTAGTGCTAGGTAGCGGCGCGTCGGCGGCGTCCGCACTGTTGTCTTTACGTGACGTGGGTGTTGAGCACGTCACCATAATTGCGCGCAATATGAAGTCGGCCTCCCTGTTGGCACACGATTTCAACAGGTTGCATATTGATGTCCAGCCGTTGCCAGAACAGGGGGCTGACAGCCAAATGATCGACACTTTTCACGCTGCGTCGCTTGTCGTCTCCACCCTGCCGCAGCCAGTCTCAGCAGCGATTGCCGAATCGCTAGAGGCCAACCAGAGATTCCACAACTTCACCAGCAGACAAGCCGTGATTGAACTCGGGTATGGCGCTGCGTCGTCATCGCACTCACTGTCTGCTTTGGCGGCTGGAAGTGGCGCACGGGCTGTGGATGGACTCGAGTTCCTCATTCAACAAGGCGTTGACCAAGTACTGCTCCACCTTGGACTGACTGAGCCCGATTCCCTGGCAGATGTTGACCCCGGCATCAATGAATTGATTGACCGCCTACTTGCGGCGGGTAGAAAAGCGTTACAAACAGATTGACTGGTTCGGTGATTCACAGCCGCAGCGAGGGGCTTGGCAAGAGTGGCCGCTAGCAGTCACGATGGGCACATGCAGATGACAGCAGCGGTCCTGGAGTCATCAGCGAGCATCGCCTTACTGATCGGTCTCGGAGTGCCGCTGTCGATCGTCGATTTCCGCGAGCACCGACTGCCGAACACTCTGGTGGCCTGGTTCAGCATCGCTGCGCTTGTGGTTGTGGCGATAGGCAGTTTTCTTCGGCGTGATCCGAGTGTGCTTCTGAGGTGCGGAATGTGGGCGGCGGCAGTTGCGATTGTGGCCATCGGCTTGGCTTGGATTTCTCCGCGCACACTCGGCATGGGGGACGCGAAGTTGCTGCCCGCGCTTGCGGCTCTGGTGGCGCTGAACAGTGTGAATATGGGCATTGCCTTGATCGCAGGGTTGTGGGTGGCATCAGTGACAGGTTCCATGGCCGCCATTGCCGTGCGCCTGCGTGCTGGAGCGTGGCCCACATCGATTGCTTACGGTCCACATTTACTCACTGCCTGCGCGTTGTGCTGCCTGCTGCGCGTGTAAGTGCGTGGAGTGGAACAATGCAGCCATGTTGCGCTGGTTAACCGCAGGGGAGTCGCACGGCCCTGCGCTGGTTGGGATTCTGGAAGGTTTGCCCGCTGGCGTGACGGTCACGACTGACGACATCTGTGAGCAGCTTGCGCGGCGTCGCTTCGGCGTCGGACGCGGAGCCCGGCAGAAGTTCGAAAAGGACGATGTCACCTTGCTCGCGGGTGTAAGGCACGGTCTCAGTCAGGGCAGCCCAATCGCTATGACCATCGGCAATTCCGAATGGCCGAAGTGGGAGCAAGTGATGAGTGCCGCGCCTCTGGCCGCCGAGGTAGCAGCGGAAATGTCGAGCAGTGGCCGTGGCGCTGCGTTAACACGCCCCCGGCCTGGACATGCGGATTTTGCTGGTATGCAGAAATACGGATTCGACGACGCACGGCCTGTCCTGGAGCGGGCATCAGCCCGGGAGACGGCGATGAGAGTGGCGCTCGGGGCTTTAGCGCGAGCTTTCCTGCAGCAGTCACTGGGCGTCACCATCATCAGCCATGTGGTGCGCATCGGGGATGTTTCCAATGATGCGCTCAGTAGCCCATCCGCAACGGACCAGGAGACGATCGATTCCGACCCGGTGCGCTGCGCCGACCCAGAGGTCTCGCAACAGATGCAGGACGCGATTGCGGCTGCGCATAAGGATGGCGACACCTTGGGTGGTGTCGTTGAGGTCGTCGTCCATGGGTTGCCAGTCGGCTTAGGTTCCTACGTCCATGCCGATCGCAAACTTGATGGGCGCCTCGCTGCCGCCGTGATGAGTATCCAGGCGGTTAAAGGTGTTGAAATCGGTGATGGATTCGCCTCGGCGGCTCGTCGTGGGTCGGTTGCACACGATGAAATCATCGTTGATGCACAGGGCGTCAGTCGCGAAACAAATCGTGCAGGCGGAACAGAAGGTGGGATGTCCAATGGCATGCCGCTTCGAGTGAGAGCGGCGATGAAGCCCATCAGCACTGTTCCGCGAGCCTTGCGAACAATCGACACTGCGACAGGTGAAGCGGCATCAGCCCACGCCCAACGTTCTGATACCTGCGCAGTGCCCGCCTTAGGCGTAATCGTTGAAGCAGCGGTTGCCATGGTTCTTGCCGATGCGGCGCTGGAGAAATTCGGTGGGGACAGCCTCGCTGAGGTCCGGCGTAACCACCGTGCTTATGTGGACACGCTCGGGTTACATTGATGGCAGCCCGAGTGATTCTCATTGGCGCACCGGGGTCTGGTAAGTCGGCTGTCGGCGCCGAGCTTGCAGCGTCTCTGGGATGTACACATCTGGACACGGATCACCTGGTTGAAACATCAGCGGGCATGTCAGTTGCAGATGTCTTCACCTCCGGTGGGGAAGCAGACTTTCGTCAGATGGAAGCTGCGGCCTGCTTGGCAGCCTTCAGCACCGATGGTGCGGTGGTGAGCGTCGGTGGCGGCGCTGTGATGACCGCCTCGGTGCGCGAGGCCTGCGCAGGTATACCGGTGGCCTGGCTGGATGCGACGCTGACCGAGATTGCAGAGCGCGTCCGATTAGATGTCCCGCGCCCACTGCTGTTGGGCAATATCCGCAGACAACTTATGGACATGCTCGCGCTGCGGGTTCCCGTTTACACCGACCTCGCAACCATTACCGTGCAGACTGCAGGTAAGTCCCCGGCTGCAATTGCCCGGGACATCGCAACTGCTCTAGGAGAGAGTGAGCAGAACTCATGACTCTGACTGTCATCGATGTCAATGCGCAGGTGCCCTACCCCGTGGTGGTCGGAAACGGTGCAGTGGATGTGCTTGAAACTGATACCTACGCCCGGTTCAAGGACCGTGCTGTGGTCATCATCAGCAATCCCGATGTTGAAGAGCAGGCGATGCACGTAGCTGACCGAATCAGCGGAAGAGTACGCGCATTGCACCGGCTCATCGTCCCATCAGGGGAGGCTGCCAAAGACCTAGAAGTAGTTGCGCGAGCATGGGAGTTCCTCGCATCGGTGGCTATCGATCGCTCCGATATGTTGATCGCCGTCGGCGGTGGAGCCACAACCGATGTGGCAGGCTTCATCGCTTCCACCTGGATGCGGGGCGTCGACGTCGTGCACGTGCCAACAACGACCGCAGGGATGGTGGATGCCGCGATCGGCGGCAAGACGGCCATCGATATTGCGGCTGGCAAGAACTTGGTAGGGGCCTTCCATGATCCACGTGCGGTCATTTGTGATTTGAATTTTCTAGGCAGCCTTCCGCCTGATGAGTACCGATCGGGCTTGGCTGAAGTGGTCAAATGCGGCTTTATTGGAGCTGCCTCGATTCTCACGGCCATCGAGCATGATCACACTGCGCTCACGGACCACCCCAAAGATGCCTTCATCTCTGCGATCAATCTCAAAGCCAACGTGGTGGCAGTGGACGCACGAGAGAACTCCCTGGGGATCGGCCGTGAGTTACTCAATTACGGTCACACCTTCGGACACGCGCTGGAGACGCTAAGTCAGTACACGTTGCGTCACGGAGGCGGAGTGTCAATCGGCATGGTGTTCGCAGCGGAGGTGAGTCACGCTCTCGGCCATTGCTCCAGTGAGTTCGTGGCGCGTCACCGCAGGGTGCTCAGTGCTCTGGGGCTGCCCATCTCCCACGATGTCGCAGATTTGAATGCGGCACTGGAAGTCATGATGCGTGACAAGAAAGCCCGCGCTGGAAAGCTGCGGATGATCCTCCTGCGCGGTGTCGGTGATGCCTATTCAGTCAGCGATATTGATGAATCAATACTCTTGGCTGCATTCAATGCGACCAAGAGAGACGCTGTTCACTAACCCAAGGAGTCATGCGGTCATGAAGGTTCGTGTTCTCAACGGCCCAAACCTCGCGCAGTTGGGTAGTCGCGAGCCTGATGTATACGGTCACGTCACCTACGCCGATCTCGTTGAGCTGTGTGAAGGCGTTGCGGAGAGCCTTGGGCTGGATGTGACTGTTGAGCAAACTGACCATGAGGGAGTGCTAGTGGGGTGGCTCCATGAGGCGGCAGCGGCAGGCGACGCAGTCGTGTTGAATCCTGCAGCTTTCACTCATTACTCGTATGCCGTGCGTGACGCTTGTGCCATGTTGCAAGGGCCACTAGTTGAGGTGCACCTGACCAACCCTGCGTCCCGGGAGGAATTCCGGCAGACCTCAGTGGTGTCCGCGGTCGCTAGCGGTGTGGTCAGTGGATTCGGCGTGTTCTCCTACGTGTTAGCCCTACAAGCACTCGCTGCGATGGACGACAGCGACATGCCCGCTGAAACCAACAAGGATGGAGCGACATGACAGAGGTCTTCGCAGCAAGGCGTGAGCGC
Organism: Actinomycetota bacterium; assembly: GCA_009923375.1. Classification (GTDB taxonomy): domain Bacteria; phylum Actinomycetota; class Actinomycetes; order S36-B12; family UBA5976; genus RFTO01. Next base: position 6,591 of record RFTO01000023.1, read on the forward strand.
TTTCTCAGTGACATTGGTCTGGCCTCCAATCAAGGTGTGCTAATCACAAACCCGATCGACATCGCGTATCTCAGCGGGTTTACTGGCTCAAATGGAACCATCGTGCTCAGCGGCGCCCGACACTTGTTGTTCACTGACTCCCGCTACTCGGAGCGAGTGCATCTAGAGGCACCGGATATCGAGGTCTTGATTCCAGCCAGTCGCTTCGTGGGAGTAATGTTCGAAACAGCCAAGAATGATGGAATCTCATCCCTGCTCGCCGATGAGAACCACCTCACAGTTGCTGCTCTGCGAAGTTATCAAACTGCTGCGGACGGGGTGAGCATCGAGGCCACTGCATTCCCAACTGCGAAACTGCGGATGACGAAGGACCTCGATGAGGTGGCGCGCGTCCGTCGAGCGTGTGAAATTACAGATCAGGCCCTTGCGCAGATTATTCCGACAGTGCATGTGGGGATGACGGAGCGTCAACTCGCGTTGCGTTTGGAGACGCTCTTTTGCGAGCTAGGGGGCGATGGGCGGGCATTTGAGAGCATCGTCGCCACTGGTTCGAACAGCGCTATCCCACACCACAGCCCTACAGACAGAGCCATCGCGCAGGGGGACTTGCTGAAGATCGATTTCGGAGCGCTTTATCGGGGCTATCACGCTGATGAAACCCGCACCTTCGTCATGGGGGAGCCCGCAGCCTGGCAAAGTGAGATCCACGCGGTGGTGGTGCAGTCCCAAGCCGCGGGGCGTAACGCGCTGAAGGCGGGCGTCACCCTTGCTGAGGTGGATGCGGCAAGCCGTGAGGTCATCAAGGACGCTGGATACGCCGAGTTCTTCACCCACGGCCTCGGACACGGTGTCGGCTTGCAAATACACGAGGACCCATTCGTCCGACCGAACGACACCGCTATCCTTCGCGACGGTTATACGGTGACGATCGAACCCGGCATTTATTTGCCCGGCCGAGGCGGTGTCCGCATTGAGGACACGTTGGTGGTCGGGCAAGATAGCGCAGAATCACTCACGACCTCATCGCGCGAGCTTCGCGTGATCGGCTGAACAGAACCCGAGGGAAGACACGTGGCAACGACCAACGATCTGAAGAACGGCATGGTGCTCGACCTTGAGGGTCAACTGTGGGCTGTTGTGGAGTTCCAGCATGTGAAGCCGGGTAAGGGCCCAGCGTTCGTGCGGACCAAGCTCAAGCACGTCATCATCGGCAAGGTTGTGGAGAAGACTTTCAATGCGGGCATCAAGGTCGAGGTGGCCAACGTCGACAAGCGCGACATGCAGTTCCTCTACCGCGACGGCGATGATTACGTGTTCATGGACTTGCAGACCTACGAGCAGCTGAACGTTTCCGAGTCTGTTGTCGGGGGCGCCGGCGACTACATGCTGGAGAACCAGAACGCCATGGTCGCCACCCATGACGGTGTGCCGATCATCGTGGAATTGCCCGCTGGCGTGGAACTGACGATCACATACACCGAACCAGGTTTACAAGGCGACCGTTCCAATGCCGGCACAAAAGCGGCCACATTGGAGACCGGCGTTCAGGTTCAGGTGCCGCTGTTCGTCAACCAAGGCGAGAAGGTGCGCATCGATACCCGCGACGGCTCTTACCTCGGTCGCGCTTCCTCGTGAGCGCGCGGCATAAAGCCCGCAAGCGCGCTTTGGACATCCTGTTCGAATCGGCTATCAGAAAAAGCGACGCACTCGGTATCTTGTCCGAGAAGGAATCAGACCCCGACGTGGTGCTCAACGAGTACACCCCCGTTCTCGTGCGCGGGGTCTGCGAGAATCTCGTGGGTATAGACGATGTCATCGCTCAGTTCAGTCGTGGATGGCAGATAGAGCGAATGCCACCGGTGGATCTGTGCATCCTGAGATTGGGTGTTTACGAGTTGTTATGTCAGCCCGAGTTACCTGAAAACGTGGCCATTTCTGAAGCTGTGGAGCTCGCAACGGAGCTCTCCACGGATGAGTCGCCGTCTTTCGTTAACGGTGTGCTCGCCCAGGTGGCACAGGAACGACCCTCATTGTCGTAAGGTTTGCAGTGCGCCTTGGTACTCCAACGGTAGAGAGGGTGGTCTCAAACACCACAAAGTGTGGGTTCGAATCCCACCCAAGGCACCACAGATAGCGCGCATTGTGCAGGGCGAAGGGCAGGGAGACTCATGTCGCGCAGTGCCCACGCTCAACGCTTACTTCTGATCGACGGACACTCGATGGCCTATCGGGCCTTCCATGCGCTGCCAGAGGAGAACTTCGCCACAGCCGATGGTCAAGCGACCAACGCGGTCTACGGCTTCACATCCATGCTGCTCAACGTGATGAGAGATGAGAAGCCCACCCATGTGGCAGTGTCATTTGATATCTCCCGAGAAACCTTCCGCAGCCGTGAGTACCCGCAATACAAAGCGACTCGGTCAGCTAGTCCCCCCAGTTTTCGCGGGCAAGTTGAGCTGATTGGCGAGGTCCTTAAGGCCTTGAATATTCAAGTCATCACCGCGCAGGATTACGAAGCAGATGACGTTATTGCCACTCTTGCAGTCAACGCTGTGGCCGCTGGGATGCACGTGGACATCGTCACCGGCGACCGGGACTCATTTCAATTGGTCTGCGACACCGTGACAGTGCTCTACCCGAAGAAGGGTGTGAGCGAACTTCAGCGCACAACCCCTGAGTTTGTGCAGGAGAAATATGGTCTAAGCCCTGACCAATACGCCGACTACGCAGCACTGCGCGGCGATCCCAGTGACAACCTCCCTGGTGTGCCCGGCGTAGGGGAAAAGACTGCAGCGAAATGGTTGCAGGAGTACGGCAACCTGGAGAGCCTGCTGGCAAACATGGAGGGCATCAAGGGAAAGGTCGGCGAGTCCCTGCGCGCACACGTGGACGCCGTGCGACTTAATCGCCGCCTTACGCAACTGGTGCGCGATGTGGATCTCGATGTCGATGTCCACGATCTTGCTCGCCGGGAGCCCAATTCCTCGGCTGTGTCGGAGCTTTTCGACCTTCTGCAGTTCAAAACGATGAAGGCGCGTATACCAGGGCTTGTGAACGTGGACACTCAAGGTGAGCAAGGCCACTTATCGCTGGATGTGACGCTGTCCGCCGAGACGTTGTCGACATGGATCGCAAACCACGCAGCTGAGGTGTTTGCTCTCTGCCTGGAATTGGATGACCGGCAGGCACCCGTCGCAGTCGCCATGGCTGTTGATTCATCGGTGTGGGCGAAGCCCTTCAGCGAGATGGACGCGGGGGAGATCGAGTCATTCTGGAAGTTTTACTCCGACCCCAAGGCGCGTAAATCGGCCCACGATGGCAAAGCGTTCATGCGCGAGCTCGCTGCCGAGCACGGTGTGATGGAAGGACTTGAAAGCGATATTGCGGCCGCGGCTTATGTGCTCAGCCCAGGCTCGGGCGCTCAATCTTTGGAGCAGTTGGTCGGTCTTGAATTGGGGACCACGCTGTCGGCGGGGGAGTCGCAGCAGCAGAGTCTCTTCGGCGATGTTGTCGATGTGGTCAGACTTTCCCAGTCTGCGGTGGCGGTAAACCGCCTGCGCTCGGTGCTGACCGAGAAAATGAAGTCGCTGCACCTGATGGATCTGTGTACCGATATCGAAGTGCCCGTTGTGTCGATCCTTGCGAAGATGGAGTCCGTTGGGATCGCGGTGGACAAATCCGCATTGCAAACTCTCGAGGAGTATTTCAGCAACATTGCTGCAGATGTTGAAATGCAGGCCCAGGCCGCCGCTGGCCGCCCTTTCAATCTGGGCTCACCAAAGCAGATTGGCGAGCTGCTCTTCACCGAGCGCGGCCTGCCAACGGCTAAGCGAACCAAGACTGGTTTCTCTACCGATGTGGAGACGTTGACATTCCTTGCAGCGACAACCAATGACCCCATTCCAGTCCTACTTCTGCGTCATAGAGACGTCACGAAGTTGCGGCAGACCGTTGTCGGATTGCTTTCCAGCATTGCAGCAGATGGCCGGATACATACGCGATTCCAGCAGTTCGTCGCGGCAACAGGGCGCCTGTCTAGCACTGATCCGAACTTGCAGAACATCCCGGTGCGCACTGCCGAAGGACAGCGGATTCGAGAGACGTTCATTGTGGGTGATGAATACGAAACCCTTCTGACCGCGGACTACAGCCAGATTGAGTTGCGAATCATGGCTCACCTTTCAGGTGATGAGGCACTTCAGCAGGCTTTCAAGTCAGGTGAGGACATCCACACGACCGTGGCGTGTGGAGTCTTTGGAGTAACGCCCGATGCGGTTGATGCGGATATGCGTCGCCGGGTGAAGGCCATGGCGTATGGGTTGGCCTATGGGTTAAGTGCCTTCGGTTTGAGTCAGCAGCTAAATATTGATCCACGTGATGCGCAGGTGCTTATGGATACTTACTTCGCACGCTTTGGCAAGGTTAGAGATTTCCTAGCCGAGACCGTCACGAAAGCGCGCGAGCTGGGGTACACGCAGACCATGGCTGGTCGCCGTCGGTATCTGCCAGATCTAAACAGCGACAGTCGCCAACGGCGCGAGATGGCGGAGCGCATGGCGTTAAATGCGCCGATCCAAGGGACAGCTGCCGACATCGTGAAGCTCGCAATGATCGCTGTGGCCAAAGACTTAGAGCCAATGCACAGTCGCCTTCTCTTAC
>RFTO01000221.1 GCA_009923375.1 Actinomycetota bacterium
GACACGACCATGACCGCTATCACGAGCACCCAAGGCTCCGCATACGCCCGCATCACCGGGCTGGGGAGTTACCGGCCAGGTCGCACAGTGACCAATGAGGAGATCTGCCAGTTCATCGAATCCTCCGATGAGTGGATTCAAGAGCGCACCGGCATCGTCTCCCGTCAATGGGCAGGTGAGAACGAGACCGTCATCGATATGGCGACCGCTGCCGCCGAGCGCGCGCTCGCAGATGCAGGCATCACAGGTGCTGATCTCGGTGCGATCATCATCAGCACGGTTTCCAGTCGCGTTGTGACGCCATCGGTGGCCGCGGTGGTCGCAGATCGCGTCGGGTCGCGCGCAGCAGCCTTTGACATCTCAGCCGCGTGCGCAGGGTTCAGCTACGGATTGGCAATCGCCGAAGGCCTGCTACGCACCGGCGTCGGCGCACATGTCCTCGTCATCGGCGCCGAGAAACTCTCCGACTTCACCGACCTGCACGACCGCGGCACGGCATTCCTCTTCGCAGATGGTGCTGGCGCTGTGGTCGTGTCGGCCAGCGATGAGCCAGGTCTCGGGCCGGTGCAATGGGGATCGGATGGCTCGGCCGCCGATGTCATCACATCCATCCCGCTGCGCCCTGTGCGCACCAGCGAGCCGACGACGAGTGACCACGGTCCTTTCTTGATCATGCAGGGACAGTCCGTTTTCCGCTGGGCAGTCGGCGAGATGACAACCGTGGTCGCTGATGCCCTTGCAGCAGCAGGCATCACCGCATCCGATCTCGATTGCTTCATCCCCCACCAGGCGAACAACCGCATCACCGATGCGCTGGTGAAGTACCTCGACTTACCTGAATCTGTGATTGTCGCCCGCGACATCGTTCACATGGGCAACACGTCGGCCGCTTCAATCCCGCTAGCCATGGACGCTCTGCGCGCCGAAGGCACGCTTCCCTCAGGTGGCCTGGCTTTGGTGATTGGATTCGGCGCAGGTTTGGTGTGGTCGGCTCAGGTCATCCGCATCCCATAGAAACACCCAGATTTTCGCTGCGTCGACCGACGCCAGCGGTTACCGCGCAACACAAGGAGAAAAAATGACGCAGCAGGAAGTCCTCGAGGGCCTGGCAGTCATCTGTAACGAGATCGCAGGTGTCGACACGGCCGCGGTGGCCCTGGACAAGTCGTTCGTGGATGACTTGGACATCGACTCGCTTTCGATGGTTGAAGTTGTCATGGCGTGTGAAGACAAGTTCGGCGTGAAGATTCCGGACGACAAGGTGCAGGGGCTGAAGACCGTCGGCGACGCCGTCACTTACATCGTCGACAACGCCTGAGTCTCAACGACTAAATCTCAATGTGTCGGCGGACTCGCCGACACTCGAATAGAGCGCATGTCTGCCGTGCCCGCGATGAGAATCTCGCTGGCGTAAGGAGTGATCATGGGTTACCTCAACGACCGCGCAGTAGTTGTCACAGGCATGGGAGCGACCACGCCAATCGGCAACAACGTCACCGACTTCTGGGCTAATTTGCGCGCTTGCGCGCAGGAGTCAGCGGTGTGCGGGCACTTGGCGAGGCCTTCGCCCCATACGGATTGCCTGTCACTTTCGCGGCTTCGGCTGCCGTTGAGCCGACCGAGATGCTCGAGCGCGTGGAAGCGCGCAAGCTCGACCGCTCAGAGCAATTCGCGTTGATTGCCTCCCGTGAGGCTTGGCAGCATGCCGGGACCCCCGACGTCGACCACGATCGTCTCGCGGTGTTTGTCTCATCCGGCATCGGCGGAATCCACGCCCTTCTGGAGAGTTACGACACCCTGCGCGAGCGTGGCTGGAACCGCATCAACCCCAACAGCGTTCCGATGCTGATGCCCAACGGCCCATCGGCTGTGGTGGGCTTGGAATTCGGTGCTCGCGGCGGGGTGCATGCGCCAGTGAGT
>RFTO01000222.1 GCA_009923375.1 Actinomycetota bacterium
TGATGAGTCGCTGGTGAGCATCTCGCGGGATGTTGAAACACGATCGGTTTGTCCCCACTCGGGACGAATCAGCCAACGATGACGGTGGGCCGCTTGGCTTCATCTTTGATCGTGTCGTCGAGTAGATCGGCGACCAGGTTGGGAATATCACCTTGGCCAAAAAGCACGAAATCGAGGGCCAGCTTCAGAGGGTTTCCTTTGCTCCATCCAAAGATTACATCCAACGGAGCCCCGTTCCTGCTCATGTCCACTGCGATCTGAGAAATCGTGTGAGGGATGGAAGCGCAGTCGTTCGCCACGATGATAAACCGCTCGTCTTCCTGCCGCACATGGATGATGGGGGAATTATCAAAGTTGCTGGTGTCACCGGCATGGACTTCGAGGAAAACGAGCGAGACAGCCGCTGGAATTCGGTGCTTTCTGCGGATCTCCCCTTCCTTGTCGGCCAGTGACCGATGGCTGGGCCGATGAGGAACCAGAACGCGGAACGTGCCATCAAGAAGAATGTCTGCCCAGAGCATCCTGGCTGAATCATCGCTGAAGCGAAACTCCGTGTGCCGCATGTCATTGCTGCGCAGGACTCGCGACACAATGGAAATGATCATCACACACAGGATAAAAATAGAGGCGATCACAACGCCGTCGGGCCGCGCGATCATGTTGGCGATCGTGGTGTAGATGAAAACAACGGTGATCAGGCCGAAACCGATCAGCATTCGCAACCGCCCACGGAGGTCTTGAGTTGTCAGGGGTTTTTTTCGATAGATGTGCACCCATGATCCAATACACGCGCTGGTCATGAGCACCAGCACGCCGGTGGCATAGGCACCTCCCTGCGCCGCGACGTTCGCCCGGAAGCACCAAGTCACGATCAGATTGATGATCGTGAACGTGACCACCAGAGGCCGATAGGCGGCTGCCCACTGGGGTGCCATGCCGTAGCGCGGCAGATAGCGGGGCACCATGTTCAAAAGTCCGGCCATCGCCGATGCACCCGCAAACCACAGAATGAGGATCGTACTGATGTCGTAGATCGTGCCGAAGAGGGAGCCGAAGAGCGGACAGATGGCGTGCGGACTCTCACCGTGCGCGAGGTAGGCAAGCGCCCGATCGATTGCTCTGCCTTTGAGTTCGTGTCCGTTGGCATCCTTCTGAACCTCGCCCGTCTCGTCTGTCTGGGCATGCCGAAATTCCTCCGCCGGAATGAGTGTGTTGGTGCCTGTCACAAGCGACGAACCAATCAGGAAAAATGACATAATCAGCGAGGCGGCCAGCAGGAGCTTTCGCGTGTTGGCGATGCGTGCCGTGGCATCGGAAGGATCGGCTGCCGTGCCCCGGACAAGATGGATCAGGAGCACGCCCGTTTCAAAACCGCTCATGCCAAGGGCGAGCTTGGGAAAGATTAGGCATGCGATTCCAAGAATGATCCAGAACCCTTTCCCTTCCAAGGGCGCATGGGCTAGGTGGTAGTTGCCTTCAGTGATCGTTGCCAGCCAGTGCCGTAGCAGTTCGGGATGGGTCGCAAAGTATGTGAGTCCGGACAGAATGATGATCAGCGTGAGTCCGAGGTAGGCCGTCACGAGCACCGTGGCCAAGTTGACCACCTCGCCGTAGCCCTTCAAGAACATGGCGCCTAGGAGCACCAGCAGAAAAACGGTCACGGTCATCTGCCACTGACCCCATGCCGGAACGTTGGCGATGAAGAGCGGGTTATTGATCAAGTGCGCGGCGGCGTCGGCAGCCGAAAGGGTTTTGGTGATGACGAAGTCGGTGGCTGCGAATCCGATCAGCATCAGCACCGCGATTTTCCCGGTCCATCCGCGAAAGATCCGCTCGATCATGCCGACTGACCCGACCCCATCGGGCGTTTCCCCGGCAACATACCGGTAAATCGGCAGGGCACCGAAGAGCGTCACCAG
>RFTO01000223.1 GCA_009923375.1 Actinomycetota bacterium
GCCGAATACAGCCCAGGTGCACGTCTCCGGCAAGGTGACCGCTGTCGATGACGAGCTGGGAACCGCAACCATCACCATGAGCGCGGTCTTCAACGGGCAGACGGTGCTCGGACGCACTGTTGCCACAATCCGTCAGCCCTAGGATCTAGAGGGCTTCAGTGGACAACACATCGCGCGAGCAAGCGGAGTTGTTACTCCAGCAGCGCCAGACCGCCCGCGAGCAGCGGGAGTTCGCCATTGCGGATGCACTCCGCAGCCAAATCGAGGAACTCGGATTCCTTGTTGTGGATGCCAGCGACGGCCCTGAGTTGCAAGAGAAGCCACCGTACGCACTGACGGACATCAAGGCCGGCTTTGCGGATTACGCAGCCGATGCACAAGTTGCCGTCACCGTGATTGTCGATGGGTGGGCTGCGGACTCGGTGATGTTTGCAAATGCCGTTCTTGAGCACGAACCTGCATCCGTTCACTTACTGCTCATCGATGTCAGCGGTGATGTCGATGTTGCGCTGGTACTTGAGCAACTCGCAAGCCAATCCGATCGCATCACCGTCGTTCACCTGGCAGGTGACCCAGGCTGGGCTGACGCACATGCCGCGGCTGCATTAGCGTGCTGTGCGCCGCTTTATGGCATCGCTGATATGTCCTCGCTGATCAGCGGCCCGGCAGTCTCTGTCTGTGCTGCAGCTCTCATTGATGAGTTCACATTGGCCGCCATTGGATGGCGAGGAGCCAATGTCGATCAGGGGGATGCATGGCGCACAGTGGTTGCAGTTGACGCCGGAGACTGCGATGTGTTGATGAGTTACCTCATGGTGATGCGCACACAGGATGCCCGAGATGTGCCAGCGCATCCGAAAGCACGGTTTTATCGAAACGCGGACATTGAGTGGTGCCTGCGCATTAGGGAGCGGCACTTCCAGAAATGCGGCACAGCAGCACGGATGCTCGTTCTCGGCGATGCACTACCAGTCACACAAGGTCGTCACCACGGTTACCACGACTCCGATGAGCAGATGCGTGAGCGCGAGTCGCGTAAGACCTACGACCGCATATTGGCCGCCTTTCGCGGGCGAGCCGAGTTGCTCGGTCGTTAATCGCACTGTCGCATTGCTTACGCTGGCGCAGTGACTCTTCTGCCTTTAGCCGCCCGCACCACGTTGCGTGTCGGTGGCATGCCTGCAGCAGAGGTGGTGATCGAGTCACTTGCTGATGTTGAGGCAGTGTTCGATGACCTGCGCCTAAGCGCTCACAAGTGGACGGTGCTCGGCGGCGGTAGCAATGTGGTGGCAGCGGATGGCCCCCTTGATCTCACTGTCATCTTGATGCGCGCCAGTCACATCGATGCGGTGACCGATGGTGATGCGGTGATTGCCACCGTGGATGCGGGCGCCTCGTGGGATGAGCTGGTTGAACTTGCCGTTCGTGAAGGCTGGTCCGGTATCGAAGCGTTAAGCGGCATCCCTGGCTCGGTTGGTGCCACACCGATTCAAAATGTAGGTGCTTACGGCTCCCAAGTCTCCGATGTGATCTCGCAGGTCGAGGTATTCGATCCAGTTTCCGGAATGCGACGTTGGCTGATGGCAGATGAGTGCGATTTCGGCTACCGCTCCAGCATCTTCAAGCGCAACCCGCTGGCGGCAATCGTCACCCGGGTTCGGTTCGTCTTGCAGCAGGGGAGAGTGAGTGCACCGGTGAGGTACGCGCAACTTGCTGAGGCGCTGGGCATCAGCATTGGCGAATCAGCGCCGACCGCTTCGGTGCGTCAGGCCGTCCTAGCACTTCGCCGCAGTAAAGGCATGGTGCTCGATCCCGGTGATCACGACACCTGGAGTGCGGGTTCGTATTTCACCAATCCGCGTATCGATGCCGACGTGGCTGCCCGTTTCCCCGAAGCACCGCAATGGACTGAGCCTGAC
>RFTO01000224.1 GCA_009923375.1 Actinomycetota bacterium
CACCCGCGTGGAGCTGCGTTATGTGCTGCCGCTGGCTGAGATCGTCTTCGACTTCTTCGATGCGCTGAAATCACGCACCCGCGGTTACGCGTCTCTTGATTACGAACCCAGCGGCGATCAGACAGCCGACTTGGTGAAGGTCGACATCCTGCTGCATGGTGACGCAGTGGATGCGTTCAGCGCGATCGTCCACCGCGATAAGGCATTCGCGTATGGAACCTTGATGGCCACCAAGCTCAAGGAGCTCATCCCCAGGCAGCAGTTCGAGGTGCCGATCCAGGCTGCCATCGGCAACCGCGTGATCGCGCGAGAGAACATCCGCGCCATCCGCAAGGACGTGCTCGCGAAGTGCTACGGCGGTGACATCACCCGAAAGCGCAAGCTGCTGGAGAAGCAGAAAGAAGGCAAGAAGCGCATGAAGATGGTGGGCCGCGTGGAGGTTCCGCAAGAAGCGTTCATCGCCGCGCTATCCACCACCGAGTCGCCAGATTCCGGCGGCAAAGCGAAACCATGACACCTTCCCCGATTGCGCTGGGGGAGCGGGCGTGAACATCTGGCTGAAGCGGAACCTGAAAGAGCGGTTCATCTCCGACGACCCGATCGTCAGGGTTCTCTCACTGGCCACATTGGTTAACACTTTCGGCAACGGCCTGCTCTCGGCCACCACGGCGATTTACTTCACCCGCTTCATCCACATCAGCAACCACTGGCTCGCGCTGACTTACGCGGCCGTCGCTGCACTGAGTTTGGCGATCGTGCTGCCGATGGGAAACCTCGTCGATAAATATCGCCCGCGCAAGTTCGGCTTCTGGGCGATCATCGCGGTGGGGTTCTTCTCCGCTGCGTCGATCTTCATCACCGACCTTCGCGGGTTCATCGTGCTCGAGGTGACGGGTGTGATCGCGCAGGTGGCGATGCGGGTGAACCAGCAGGCGTATATGGGCCGCCTCCGCGAGGGCGCCGAGCGAGTCAGCATGATGGCGTATCAGCGCGCGGTGACGAATATCGGAATCGCCCTTGGCGCGATGGCTGCCGGCATCGCCTTGAGCATCAACACGGCCTTGGCATTTAAAGTTCTCTTCGTCCTCGACGGCATCACGTGGATCGGCAACGCGATCCTGCGTCTGCGTCTGCCGGATCTCGATCCTGTGCCCGGTGGGAATAAGCGTCGTCGCACCGAGGCGTTGCGTGATAAGCATTACGTCGGCTTGGTCGGCGTCAACACCATCTTGAGCATGCACTACCAAGTGCTGAACCTCGCCGTCCCGCTTTATGTCGATCAGTTCACCACGGCTCCGAAATGGGTGGTGGCAGCGACGACGATCGTGAATACGGTCATGGTGGCGCTGTTCCAGGTGAAGGCGAGCAAGGGCACCGATACCCCACGCCAAGCAGCGAGCGTGATGCAGCGCTCGAGTTATTACCTCGCTGGCGGTTTCGTGGTCTACGCATCGGCGGCGTGGTTCCACCAGCCGTATGTCGCAGCAGGAGTGGTGCTGCTCGGCGCGTTCGTGCACGTGCTCGGCGAACTGCGCCAGGCCGCCGGCGCGTGGGGAGTGCAATATTCGCTCGCTCGTCCCGAGATCGCCGGGCAGTATCAAGCGGTGTGGACGATGAGTTGGCAGATCAGCGGCCTGATCACTCCGCCGCTGCTCACCGCTTTGTGTCTTGTGTGGAAGGAACCAGGTTGGTTCACCCTCGGCGCGATGATGCTGATTGCAGGTTGGTGCGCGCCGATCCTCACCAATCGCGCAGTCGCCGTCCGCGAGCGTGAAGCCAGCGAAGCCGAAGCCGCCGCGGCTAGCGGCAACACCGCGGGTCAGCCCGCGACCGCATGAGCGACGAGCCGCGCGTTCCTGATCAAGGGGAGCGGTTAACTCCACCCAAGTCG
>RFTO01000225.1 GCA_009923375.1 Actinomycetota bacterium
CCAATCTTCGATTGCCCAAATCCCTCGCTGGGTAATCGGCCAATGCAGCCAACGCCGCCCGCTTTGCTGCTCGCTCATTCAGGCTGATTCTCGTTCTCTCGTTGGTGCTGATGGATTGGTCGGTGGAGAGGTCAATCTGCGTGGCGGCGACGAGCGCAATCTGCTCAGCCCAGGCGTCGGCATGGAGCCGTTCAATGCGCATGTATGTCGTATCGACGAGAAGTGCCGTGAGCGCGCCGGCGATGGCGAATGAACCGAGGATCAGCGGCAGGATGCTGCCACGATCCCCCACTAATCTGCGCAATGCAGAGCCACCAATCTGACTGCTCATTGCAGCACCACCCATCTGCTGCTGCGCAACGTGCCAAACCAGCCAGGGTCAGACACCTGAGCGATAACTGACAGTCGACCTCCGTCGCTTGAGATCGTGACACTGCCTCGTGCATGCGCATCTGCGAGCGTGAGCCGCGCCGCTGTGGCAGCCGCTGCCTGCGGATTCACGAGCGCGACCGCATAGGCACGCACAGCTTGGCGTGACACCTCATCAAGTGCCGATTGCAGCTGAAGCGCAGCGATGAGGTGCAGTGCCAGGCCCAACAACGGTAAGAGAAGAATCGGCACGGCCAGAAACTCAACTGCAGCAAAACCTGCATCGCTGGGTCGCATACCACCCGTCATCGCGCATGTGCAGTTCTCTGCGGTGACGCTGCTGTGCGCTTTATGCGCAGTTTGCTGGCTCATGCCGACTCCAACACCGCATGTGCACGTGCTCGCAGATGAAGCCACCCGTTGAGGCCGGTCACACGCAGAGCTGGTGCCAGCGCATCCACTTGCACGAACGCAACACCGCCGATGACCACAATGCGAGTGCTCACCGCAGCGGTGACGAAGTCTTTATGCACCCGAGCGAGAGCTGCATTTCGCATTCTTAAAGGCGACGATTGAACGGCTGCTTCGTGAGCTGCTATCACAGTGACCGTGCGCAGTTGCTGGGCGCGCGACGCATTCGTCACCACCGCGAGCACAGCAAGTGTCGCGGCCAGCACCAAGGGCATCACGAAGACTGCTGCTGCAATCGCCGAGCCGGAGTCGTCACCCATCCGCCTACGCAACGCGGGCATTCTCTATCGCCTCACACTCAGCGAGTGGCGATGGATGCAAGCGCTCGGTTCAAGATCACCTTGAACTCACTGTCTGCGATCAACCACAACGCCGTCACTAAACCCGCGGTCATCACAGTGACCAACACCCAGCCAGGAACATCACCACGTGACGACGCAAGAGTGGCTCGGGCTGAGATGCGCAACGACTGGAAGCGAGCGACTGTTCCAGCAATCGTTTGGTAGGCAGCCCGGAGAGTTGTGTAAATCCACAGCCGCACAGAAGTACCACTCTGCTTTAGCCGTGACAGGCCTCGCAACTGGATTCTCACGACTCGAGAATCTTGACATTCATCACGCGCGACTTCTACTGCTCGATTCCTTCTCATGCTCACCCTCCTACCCGACATGCCTCGCACGCTCATTGCGCCAAAGGCGTACCGCTATGGACGCAGCGATGAGTTGGTGCGTTCCCATCTCTCATAACAACCCCTGCAGCTCTTGCCAGCCGGGGAACATCGCCACCACCACAATTGCTGGCAACACCACGAACACAATCGGCACGAGCATTGCCACCTCCTGATTACCTGATGCGGCCAGCACCTGCTGCGCCCTTGCATGCCGGATGTCCTTCGCCTGCGCGCGTAAGGCAGCGGCGATGGGAGTGCCTCGCTCAATGCAGGAAGCCAGCGATTCGGCGAGAGTTCTCCACTGGTTGGAGCTTTCGCGTCGAGCGGATGAACGCAGGGCACAAGGAGCAGACTGACCTTGCTCGATGTCGGCCGACACC
>RFTO01000226.1 GCA_009923375.1 Actinomycetota bacterium
GACCTCAATCACACTGGTTCACACAAGATCAACAATGTGATCGGCCAGGGCCTGCTGGCCAAGCGGATGGGCAAGACTCGGTTAATTGCCGAAACGGGAGCCGGTCAGCACGGAGTTGCCACAGCTACTGTCGCTGCACTCTTGGGCATGGAGTGCGTGGTGTACATGGGTCGCCACGACACTGTGCGACAGGCGCTCAATGTGGCTCGCATGCGACTGCTCGGCGCTGAGGTGGTGCCGGTAACCACCGGCAGTGAGACCCTGAAGGACGCGATCAACGAGGCGATGCGCGATTGGGTCGCCAACGTCAACACCACCCACTACCTCCTCGGCACAGTCGCTGGCCCCGCCCCCTTCCCTGAGGTGGTCCGCGATTTTCACTCCGTCATCGGCATTGAAGCTCGCGTCCAGGTCTTGCAGCAGTACGGGCGTTTACCCGATGCGATCGCAGCCTGCGTTGGTGGTGGCAGCAACGCCATCGGAATCTTCCACCCATTCCTGGCGGATGCTTCTGTGCAATTACATGGTTATGAAGCCGCTGGCGACGGAGTCGAGACGGGCCGCCACGCAGCCACGATCAGTGCTGGATCTCCGGGCGTCCTGCACGGTGCTCGCACATATGTATTACAGGATGAGAACGGTCAGACTGTCGAATCCCATTCCATCAGCGCGGGACTGGATTACCCCGGCGTTGGTCCCGAGCATGCTTATCTCGCCGACTTGGGTCGGGCGAAATACCACCCGATCACCGACACTGCGGCGATGGACGCGCTTTCTCTTCTGTCCAAGACCGAGGGAATCATCCCGGCCATCGAGACCGCCCACGCACTCGCTGGTGTGCTTTCCCTCGGGCGAGAACTCGGTTCGGATGCGCTCATCATCGTCAACCTCTCGGGGCGCGGTGACAAGGATGTGGAGACTGCCAGCACTTGGTTTGGCTTGACCGAAGGTGCCGTGTGATGAAGACACTTGCGACCGCGTTCGCTGAGGCGAAGGCGCAGAACCGCGCGGCACTGATTGGTTATCTGCCGGCGG
The DNA here is from genome assembly GCA_009923375.1 of Actinomycetota bacterium. Lineage (GTDB taxonomy): Bacteria > Actinomycetota > Actinomycetes > S36-B12 > UBA5976 > RFTO01. The sequence goes on from RFTO01000226.1 coordinate 1,036, forward strand.
GCTTTCCCAGCCGTGACGAGGCGCCAGAGCTGATCTCGGCAATGGTGGCGGGCGGTGCGGACATCGTCGAGGTGGGAATGCCGTACAGCGACCCGGTAATGGACGGGCCAGCGATCCAAGGAGCTGCGGAGATTGCCTTGCGCGGCGGGGCGACGATGCAAGATGTCCTCGCTGGTGTGCGCGCGGCAGCATCCGCGGGTGCGGCGGCGTGTGTGATGTCCTACTGGAATCCCATTGAGAAGTACGGTCCGTCTCGCTTGGCTGCTGATTTGGCGCAGGCTGGTGGAACAGGAGCGATCACGCCAGATTTGAGCCCACAAGAAGCGGCGAGTTGGATGGAGTCAACCGACGCGCAAGGAATCGGCAGAGTGTTCCTCGTGGCGCCGTCATCAACCGACGAGCGACTCGCGATGGTCACAGCCGCGTCCAGCGGCTTTGTTTATGCAGCGTCATTGATGGGTGTAACAGGCAATGCCGAAGCCAACGGAGACACTGCTCGGACATTGCTGGAGCGCACCCGCACACACACCGCGCTGCCGATTGCAGTCGGCTTAGGGGTCTCCACCCCGGAACAAGCCAAAGTCATCGCCCAGTTCGCTGATGGGGTCATCGTGGGCAGCGCGTTCGTTCGCGCGGTGACGGCGGCCGGGTCTCATGCGCAGGCATGTGAGGCAGTGACAGAGTTAGCCGCCAAGTTACGCGAAGGTGTCACACGTTGATGGAGTCAGGCGGAGTAGATATGTCGACAGTGCAGGTGCAAACGCGCAGCCGTGCCGAGAATATTTGCGCATGGAGCGGGACAGTCGCGCGATTGCTCGTGGGCGGCGTCCTTGTGGCGGCCGGCTATCTCAAGTG
>RFTO01000227.1 GCA_009923375.1 Actinomycetota bacterium
CTTGACCGACGCACAAGCCGCCACAGCCGGTGTTGGTGTCGTGGTGGATGAGAACGCCTCTGCTGCACCAGCGGCACAGGAATCGCCGTCCTCGTTAGTTGAGACGACTGCATCTGACGCTGAAGCGACGCCAGCCGTCGCCGCAGAGACCGCCCCGCTAGCCGCCGAGGAGATCCCCGCGCCGCTAGCTGTCGAAACCCCCGCAGAAGCTGAAGCGACGCCCGCCGTCGCTACAGAGTCCGCCCAGGCCGCTGCGAGCATTGAGGCAAAGATTCCTGCGCAGGTGGCAACGGTGGAGCCGGTCATCATTGATGAGTCCAAGCCGGCGGTCACCGAGGCCACGGTTCCTCACGGTCGTATCGACTCACATGGGAACGTCTTCGTCACCCGACCCGACGGCACTGAAGCCAAGGTCGGACAGCACCTGGCGGGCACCCCTGCGCAGGCGCTCGAGTTCTTTCAGAGCAAGTACGTTGACCTCAAACTCCGCGCTGACAACACCTTGCGTCGTCTGCGCGATAAAGCAGCCAAGCCCAGCGATGCTGGTGTTGTACTCAAGGAACTGAAGGCTTGTCTAGACCAGCCAACCTGTGTTGGTGACCTCTCCGTTTTCGCCACCTTGGTTGAAAGCCTGGATGCGGCCGCCGCTGTCCGTGCCGAGGAAGTGAAGGCGTCACGCGATGCCGCACAGGCAGAGGCCTTGAAGTTGCGCATGGAAATTGTTCTACAGGCTGAAAGCCTTGCCGACTCCACTGAGTGGAAGAAGGCAACTGAGCGCCTTAAGGAATTACTTGATGAGTGGAAGCGTGCAGGTCACGCGTCCCGCGATGCTGAGCAGGAACTGTGGATCCGTTTCAGCGCTGCTCGAAAGGGATTCGATAAGCGTCGCAAGATCCACTTCGCAGAGCGCGATGCTGAGCGCGAAACAGCCTTGCTGGTGAAGAACGCATTGATCAAGGAGGCCGAAGCTCTCAGTGGCTCAACGGATTGGGCGACCACCGCTCGCGAGTACACCGCGTTGATGAACCGCTGGAAGGCTGCACCTCGGGCGCGCACTGGCGAGGAGAACAGCTTGTGGACGCGCTTCCGCGCCGCCCAAGACACCTTCTTCAAGGCACGTTCGCTGGCCCTGGATGCCCGCGACGAGGAGTACAAGGGCAACTTGGGCGCCAAGGAAGCGCTTGCTGATGAGGCAGTGGCGTTGCTCCCCATCACAGACCAGAACTTCAACAAGGTGAAGGCCACCCTGCGCACCATCCAGGACAAGTGGGAGAAGCTCGGTCACGTGCCGCGTAACGACAAGGAACGCGTTGAAGGCAAGTTGCACACCGCGGAAGAGGCAGTGCGTAACTTCGAGCGCGACAAGTGGCGTCGCACCAATCCTGAGGCACGCGATCGGGCCACAGGAGTAGTGGAGCAATTCCGGACTGCGTTGGCCAAAATTGACGCGGAAATCGACGCTGCAAAAGATGCCGGCAAGAAGTCGGACCTGAGCAAGCGTCGGGCCACGACTGTCCTGCTGCTTGAGGCAGCCGAGAACGCCGCCGCGGAATACGTCTCCTAAGGCTTACACGCGGTAGGCGTCGTATACACCGTCTACCGCGCGTACTGCCTTGAGCACCTGCGTGAGATGGCGAAGGTCGCCCATCTCAAAGGTGAAGCGGCTGATGGCAACTCGGTCGTCGGAGGTCGTGACCGATGCTGACAGAATATTCACCCGTTCATCAGCCAGCACCCGTGTGACATCGGAGAGCAGCCGGTGCCGATCAAGGGCCTCCACCTGGATGGCTACCAGGAACACCGACGTCGCAGACGGCGCCCACAACACCTCGATGATGCGTTCGGACTGCAGTCGGAGGT
>RFTO01000228.1 GCA_009923375.1 Actinomycetota bacterium
CGTCGCAAACGGCGAGGTGAGCGCACCAATCGTCATCGGGCGCGACCATCTCGACTGTGGATCAGTTGCCTCGCCTTACCGGGAGTCGGAAGGCATGTTGGATGGCTCTGACGCTATCGCCGACTGGCCGCTCCTCAATGCCCTTGTGAACACCGCATCCGGCGCTTCGTGGGTGTCCATCCACCACGGTGGCGGAGTTGGAATCGGACGGTCAATCCACGCGGGGCAGGTGAGCGTCGCTGATGGCACTGACCTGGCCCGCCAGAAACTGCAGCGAGTGCTCAGCAACGACCCAGGCATGGGAGTGATTCGCCACGTTGACGCTGGCTACACCCGTGCCGATGAGATCGCCGCAGCCAAGCACGTGCATATCCCGATGCGCGAAGACCTGCGATGACAGTCGCATTCACCCCTGCGGGCATCAGCGCAGACGACCTAGTCGCCATCGCACGACACGGAGCACCCGTCACCTTGCATGCAAGCGCTATCGATGCAATCAACCGAGGGCGAGCTGTGATTGATGCCCTCGCCGATTCAGATGTGCCGGTGTACGGAGTAAGCACGGGCTTCGGCGCGCTCGCAACTGTGGCCATCCCTGCCGACAAACGCGCTGATTTACAACGAGCGATTGTGCGCTCACATGCAGCTGGAATGGGCGACCCAGTGGAGGTTGAGGTTGTCCGGGGGTTGATGGCCCTGCGATTGAAAACGTTGGCTTCAGGGCGCACGGGCATCCGCTTGGAAACCGCTCAAGCGATTGTGGACTTGCTCAACAATCACATCACCCCTGTGGTGCCGGAGTTCGGATCCTTGGGTTGCAGTGGGGACCTCGCACCGCTCGCTCACTGCGCATTGGTGCTCATGGGTGAAGGTGAGGCATGGGTGGCTGGCGATCAGGTTCCAGCCGCTGTCGCATTAGCGCGGCACGGCTTGTCACCGGTCACACTCGCCGAGAAGGAGGGCTTGGCATTACTCAATGGCACCGAGGGAATGCTCGCCATGCTGCTCTTGGCCTTAGCCGACCTCGATCACACACTGACCACAGCCGATGTTGTCGCCGCGATGAGCGTCGAAGCGCTTCGGGGCACAGATGCTGCGTTCGCGCCTGAGCTTCACGCTCCGATTCGTAAGCATCCAGGGCAAGCCCTATCTGCGGCTGTGATGTGGGCGTGTATGGCTGATAGCCAGATCGTGAAGTCCCATGCCGAGGACACCAGTCAGGTTCAAGATGCCTACTCACTGCGCTGCGCACCACAGGTGACGGGTGCGGTGCGAGATGTCACCGATTCCGCAAGAGTCACAGCAGAGCGTGAGCTCGATTCACTCATCGACAATCCGATCGTGATGGACGATGGCAGCGTTCGCAGTAACGGCAACTTCCATGGCGCACCTCTTGCTTATGCCGCTGACTTCCTGGCCATTGCTTTGGCCGATCTTGCAAGCATCAGTGAGCGCCGCACCGATCGAATGCTCGATCCCGCTCGGGATTACGGATTGCCTGCATTCCTCGCTGGCGATGCCGGTGTTGACTCGGGGCTCATGATCGCGCAGTACACACAAGCGGGCATCGTCGCTGAGATGAAGCGAGACGCCTCGCCTGCCAGTGTGGATTCAATCCCCTCCAGCGCAATGCAAGAGGATCACGTGTCCATGGGCTGGAATGCCGCCCGCAAGTTGCGGCGCAGCGTGATCAATCTGCAGCGCGTCATTGGTATTGAGTTGATGACCTCCGCCCGTGCATTGGACTTGCGGGCACCACACGCACCCGGACCCGTGGCCGCAGCCGTGGTGGCGAAGGTGCGTGAGAGTGTGCCGGGAGTCGGAACAGATCGTTACCTCTCACCGGAGATGAATGCGGCA
>RFTO01000229.1 GCA_009923375.1 Actinomycetota bacterium
TCACAACATTCTCTCGCTGATCGATCATCCTTCTCGCATGCATGCTTGCCTGTGGCTACGGGATCATCAGCGGATGTGGCAGTTCTACGTCCCGAACGTCGATTCCGTCGCCAGGGTTCCGAGCGTGGTGTGGAGCAGATGCGAGCTGCCTGATGAGGAGACCTCGCGCATGTGGCTTGCGCATGTCGATCCGCCCAGTGAAATCCGAGCGTTCAGATCGGTTGTTCTGGCCACCACCGGAGTCATCGAAGAACTAATCGATAGCACGATGGCAGAAACCGACGTGACACCCATAACGTTTACGCAACTGACCCACATGGTTCCGCAGTTGGCACAGATGAACGGTCAAGATCGACAGTTCCTCGAAGCGGCGCTCAACATCCTGACCGCGGTCGAAGCCTCAGCCGATGCATCCGTTGCTTCAACGAGTGCGACGCGAGCAGCACTGCTGCGGCAGGTCTCCGATGCTCACAGCGATATCCAACGAGCCTGCCGCCGGCTTATCGGCGCAGAGTTCACCAGCGCAATTCGCGGGCAAAGTGCAGGCAGCCAGTCGAACGCCGCTGTGAAGGCGAAGAATGAAGGTCGCAGGTAGGACTAATCTTCAGACAGTCGAGCGATCTTTTAATCACCTGGTGTCGCCGTTACGCACCTTGAGAGTGGAAGCCGCCGTCCACGTGCACGATCTCCCCTGATGTTGCTGGGAACCAGTCACTCATCAATGCAACACATGCCCGAGCTGCAGGCTCTGGATCGGCGACATCCCACCCCAGCGGCGCACGAGACTGCCAAAGCTCCTCAAAGTGCGAGAACCCAGGGATATGTGTGGCTGCGACGGTGCGCAAAGGCCCGGCAGACACCAAATTCACCCGGACACCCTCGGGACCAAGATCGCGCGCGAGATACCTCGATGTAGCCTCAAGCGCGGCCTTCGCAACTCCCATCCAGTCATATTTCGGCCATGCCAATCTCGCATCGAAATCCAAGCCGACAACACTGGCTGTAGGTGCGAGGACTGGTCGTAGAGCCATCGTCAAGCTTTGCAGCGAGAAGGCGGACACGTGCATCGCGGTGGCGACATCCGGCCATGTCGTGTTGAGGAAGTTTCCACCCAGTGCTGTCTCAGGTGCGTAGCCGATTGAGTGCAAGACACCGTCCACGTGCGGGACGAGAGCCAACACATGAGCTGGTAGATCGCGAAGATGGTCGTCGTTGGTGACGTCCAGCTCCAGCACTTCGACCGCAGTGGGAAGCCGGCTTGAGATGCGCTTGGTCAGCGCAATTCCACGCCCGAAACCGGTTAACACGACAGTGGCGCCTTCCTGCTGCGCCAGCCGTGCAACATGAAACGCGATGGACTGGTCGGTCAGAACACCTGTGATAACGATGTTCTTTCCTGCGAGGATTCCCATGTGCTCTCCAATCGAGTGAATATCGAAAAAGGCCGCGCTAAAAAACGGACTAGTGCCCCAAGCCCAAGCCGCCGTCAACACCGAGAATCTGCCCGGTGATGTAACTGGCTTGCTCACTTGCGAGGAACAGCGCTGCGCCGGCTATCTCAGCCGGCTCTGCGAATCGCTTCAGGGGTACCTGCGCAAAGAACTCTTGTTGCTTGGCTTCGGGCAGCTGTGCTGTCATTTCAGTTGTTACAAAGCCCGGTGCGATCACGTTCACAGTGATTCCGCGGCTGCCAACCTCGCGGGCCAAGCTCCGGGCCGCGCCCACAAGCCCAGCCTTACTTGCCGAGTAATTGACCTGCCCTGGGTTACCCATCATGCCGACCACACTGGAGATGAAGATGATTCGGCCAGAGCGCTGCTTGACCATCGAGGTGACCGCGCGGCGCGCGACCATGATCGA
>RFTO01000230.1 GCA_009923375.1 Actinomycetota bacterium
GGTGCATCTAGCCAAACAACACAGCGTGCGCGTTCGGCAAGCAACTCTCGATTCTTCTCAGACACCACGGCTCCACCTGCGACAGCCAAAACCATCGGTTCATCTTTCGCGCAGGCTTCGATAAGTGCTTCAGTTTCAAGACGACGAAACTCGGGCTCACCTTTTTCTTTAAAAATCTCGCGCACCGATAGCTTGGCGCGTTTCTCAATCAACTCATCAGAATCGGCAAAACTGAGATTCAGTTTTTTGGCAAGTTCTCGACCGACAGTCGTCTTGCCAGAACCGGATGGGCCCAGCAGAGTGAGGAATTCGCCATCGAAAATATCAAGGTCGAGTTGAGCAACTGCGACAACATCTGCAAACCGCTTTGAGACGCCTTGCAGGCGCACAATCGGTTCAGTCACACGAGTGAGAGTAGCCCCGAGACGAGCAGATTATTGGGAAGTCAGCGGAAGATACGGACTCAAGTCGCTGCGTTCCCCACTTGCGTGCACGAGCCCGCGTGCCAGCGCATCGGCCCACACAAGAGTGCCGTCGGCAAGCTGAAGCCATGTGACCGCATCGGTTTCAATCACGGCGCGCGGTGTGCCTCGGCGATGGGTACCGCCCTCAATCACTTGGACTGCACCATACGGCGGGACTCGTACTTCGACACTGCGCCCTGGTGCCACCTTCGTCAGCGCGCGCAATGATGCGAGCACCTTGGCTTGAGTCGCAGGGTCAATCGGCATGATGTGGTTGCAGTCCTGTGTCAGGACATGATTGCGGGGAGCGTCGCTGACCATGCGGAAGCAAGTTGTTCGCGAGGCAGGTCAATCTGGCCGAGGTTGCATGTGATGGCGAGTCGATTCTCGCGCGTGATGGAGCCCAAGATTGTGGATGCGATTCCGTGGTTCTCACATGCAGCGCGCACTGCCTCAACATCAGTGGCCGCCACAGTCATGACTGCACGCGCCACCGATTCGGAGAACAGCGCAATGAATGCATCACCATTGAGTTCGACTTCAACACCATACGAATTGCGCAGCACAATTTCTGCCAACGCAATTGCCAATCCACCATCACTGAGGTCATGTGCGCTTGTGATGATGTCGCGATGACCAGCAACAACCTGCGCGAGTGCCGATTCGGCGGCAAGATTCACCTGCGGTGGCAAACCACCGAGGTGACCGTGAATGACATGTGCCCATTCACCGCCGGCCAATTCTTCGCGAGTTGTTCCGATCAACACAAGCGCGTCGCCGACAGCAGCACCTTGCAATGTGACGCGCGTTGCCACATCATCAATCACACCGAGCACACCGACAACTGGAGTTGGATGAATCGCGACCTCAGCAGTCTGGTTGTAGAGCGACACATTGCCACCCGTCACCGGCACACCCAAATCGAGGCAGCCATCAGCCAAACCGCGTACCGCTTCGGAGAACTGCCACATCACCTCAGGGTCTTCCGGTGAGCCAAAGTTGAGGCAATCAGTCACAGCCAATGGCGTAGCACCGGACACCGCAACATTGCGATAGGCCTCACTCAGTGCAAGTTGTGCGCCGGCATACGGATCAAGTGCACCGAACCGTCCATTGCAGTCCAATGACAGTGCAACCCCACGGCCAGAATTCTCATCGATGCGCACCACACCCGAGTCATGCGGCATGGCGGAGATCGTGTTCCCCAAGACATAGCGGTCGTATTGCGATGTCAACCATTCGCGGTCTGACAGATTTGCCGAACCAAGCAATGTGAGTAGTTGGTCGGAAATTTCTTTGGCCGATTGCGGACGCGGACAACGCTGCGCAGTCGGCTCATCTGCTTGTCGCGTGTCCAGCCAGGTTGGGCGGTGATAGGGCCGCTCATAGACCGGAC
>RFTO01000024.1 GCA_009923375.1 Actinomycetota bacterium
GCGGTTACGAAGCGGCGTTGGTGGCGGCGCAGCTGGGTGCGCAGGTGACCATCATCAGCGAGGATGGTCTTGGCGGTTCAACGGTGCTCACCGACTGCGTCCCGAGTAAGACTCTGATCGCCACGGCAGATGTGATGACCGCCACGGCCGAATCTGGCGCCCTGGGTGTGCGGGTGGCCGGACATGAACCCAACAGCGTGGGGGAGACCATCACGGTCGATATGGCTGCGGTAAATGCTCGAATCAAGAACTTGGCCCAGGCACAAAGCGCGGACATCGAGGCCGGCATCAACAAGGCCGGGGTCACGGTGGTGCATGGACGTGGCCGCTTAACCTCGCCTAATTCCGTGCTCGTGCACACATCTGATGGTGAGCACACACTGGCCGCTGATGTCGTCCTGCTGGCCACAGGTGCTCGGCCGCGAGTCGTCGAATCGGCGATTCCTGATGGGGAGCGGATCCTCACCTGGGAGCAGTTGTATGACCTGCCTGACCTACCTAAACGATTGATTGTCGTCGGCTCGGGAGTCACTGGCGCGGAGTTCGCTAGTGCCTACAAAGCACTGGGCAGTGACGTGGTGCTCGTGTCGTCTCGAGACCGGGTGTTGCCAGGGGAAGACGCCGACGCCGCCGCTGTGCTGGAGGATGTCTTCGCCCGCCGCGGTATCGAGGTTCGCAACAACAGCCGCGCTGCAAGTGTCGAGCGCAGTGATGACGCGGTGGTCGTGACCCTGACGGATGGCACGGTACTTATGGGCAGTCACTGTTTAATGGCGGTCGGCTCGGTGCCGAACACTGAGGAACTCGGATTGGCCGAAGCTGCAGTTGATACCGACGCGAATAACTTCATCACTGTGGACAAGGTGTCGCGGACTAATGTGCGGGGGGTTTACGCCGCAGGTGATTGCACCGGGGTGTTCATGCTCGCCAGCGTCGCGGCAATGCAGGGCCGCATCGCCATGTGGCATGCCCTCGGGGATTCAGTGCATGCATTGAATCTGGCCACGGTCTCCAGCAACATCTTCACCTCACCGGAAATCGCCACAGTGGGTGCAAGTCAGCGCGACATTGACGAGGCGAATATCGATGCCATCGCAGTAACTCTGCCGCTAGCAACGAACGCCCGCGCCAAGATGCAGGGATTGCAAGAAGGTTTCATCAAGCTCTTCGCCCGCAGTGACTCACGCACGGTGCTCGGCGGTGTCGTGGTCGCGCCAATGGCCAGCGAGCTGATCTTCCCGATTGCCCTCGCAGTTGAGCACCGCCTCGATGTCGACTCAGTGGCGTCCACCTTCACGGTGTATCCGTCACTCACCGGCTCAATCGCCGAAGCCGCACGCCGCCTACACGCGCACTGAGTTGCCGAGCAGCGCAGTGCTGATAACGCAAGCCTTAGCTGTCACGGAGTCTTCCTAGGAAGCACTCGTCAACGACACTCCGCAGACAGAGCACAACGAATGAGGGGCGGCGGAAGCTACCTCTCGCTCCGACAGAGGTTTCGATGACAGCCAAGCTAATGCGTTAGCGAGTCCAAGAATGCTCCCGAGGACCCAACTACGCATGTTCCAAAACCCAACCCAAATCAACCCAGGACCAAGAACTGTGAAGACAGCGGTGAAGAGGAACACGCTGATGGTTGCGCCGATTGAAGTCCTTGCCGCGGCAAGTCGGGCGACGACATATGCCGGAATCGCAGCCATTGACGCTGCCGCAATCAATGGTCCAACGTAGAACTCGCCCCAAATCGGCACCCAGCAACGCACCACAAGACTGAAGCACTTGAGTCCAGTTTCATGTCCGACGTCGCACCATGCGCGCCATAAAGGTTCGTCTATGAAAGGCCCCATGAGGTTCTTGTAAATGATCCACACAACACCGCTCAGGAGGGCTCCCACTGTTACGTGTACGAGGTAGTGGAATACTCGACGACCTTCTCGGCGTAGACCTCGTGGCGAGGATTTTCCTACAAGCGAAAACATCAGTAGCTCCGATCTGTGCAAGTGCCTGTGTTGACATACAGACACACGAAGGAGAGTCCGGTCTGCCTAAAAATCGTTGTGTATGGCCATGCGCCGGCACGCACATAAACTTCATGATTAGGCACAGGCTTATAAAGTCCATAGAGCGTTACTTCACCCGTGATCCACATCGAAACCGTGACGTTATAGCTGATCGGCGCCTTAACTAGACAGAATGGGTTGGCTTCTTGGTGGATAACGGTGAAAATCACCTGCTGAGAAGACCCGTAGATCTGTGAAGTGGTTATTCCTTCTGTTCCGGCATTCTTCCTTTCAGAGTAAGGGAATGAGAAACCAGTAACAGGCTCAGTGATTACATCCCACAACACTGAATCACGGGTGCTCGCAGAAAATGACGCCCTGCCGGTCCTCCAATCCACATGGGCGCGGACACGGGTGCGGTATGTGGTTGCGTTCGAGTCGAATCCGCGTGAATCCCCCTCGAAATAGGCTGTAGAGGAAAGGACGCAGCCACTTGCAAGTACCCGAGACTCAGGGATGAAAGTCGTGTAACTCAGGTCACTTGTCGTTGGGACTGAATCATTTCCAGGATCCGCAATCATGCGTGCCTGACTAAGTGTGCGAGGCGTCGCAGTCATGGTTTCAAGATCACTAGAGTCAAATGTAGAGGCTGCCGTGACGGCGTACCGTTGCGCATACGCGGATTCTGCAGATGCGTCTACAAATGGTGAGGCGTTAGCTCTTCCGATCAATTCGCCATCTCGGAAGACTTCATATGGTCCGGAATACGGAAATGAAGTCCCCCAGCTGAGCACTACTTTCCCACTCATCTTTAGGGCCATCAAGCGGTCGAAGCCCGCATCCGCCTGGGCAGCAGTCGCCAGTGGCAACAATGTGATAGCTGCCAGCAGAGCTGCAATTAAGGCCCTCGCTCTCATTCCTCGTCCTCTCAGGTTTTGTTACTCGGTTGAACTATCGATGCAATTGAAAAACTTGAACGACCAGCCTGAAGGGATCGATGACGTCATGTTCATGCGAAATCTGTTCATAGGTCGCAATCAGGACAATCGCCGCTGCGACTCCTACCACGAAGACAAAAATGTTGGACAGGCTATTGCCGAGATTTCGCTGGACAGAGTGTTTCATGTCCCATTTGATATGGCTGCGGATTCGATTTCGGCTTAAATCAGATACCTGACGTTCGTGGAGCCACACATCAAACAGATCACTTTCAGGTGTATTCACAGATTCTCCTCTGGAACTTTTTTCGCGCTATCGGAGAGCTTCGCCCGGGCACGGGATAAACGATTTCGTACCACACTGTGTGAGACGCCAAGAATCTCTGCGGTCTCCGCGTACGACAGCTCCTCCACCAGACATAATGTGACGATGTCTTGATCGAGTTTGGGTAGTTGTTGAAACGTGGTCACTACTGCAGTGAGCTTTTGGCGAACTTCATCTTGCCGAGCGACTGTTTCAGCGTGATCGGGAACAACATCGCTCACGATGCCGCGCTGCACAAAGTCACTTAGGCGTCGAATCGAGCGACTCCTATTTGCGTTGACGTAGTTAGCCGTCAGTAGCAACCATGGACGAATCGAGCCTCGAAAACCCCTAATCGTCTCTCGTTTTCGCCACATTTCCAAGAAGACTGCGGAGACGATGTCCTCGGCATCAGTTTCATTTCTGCTGATGCGCCGTGCATGATTGAAGATCACATCAACGTGCATCTCGAACAGGGCTTCCGCCGCAGTTTGGTCTCCAATTGTCAGTCTGGCGATGAAATAGGACTCACTCTGTGCTTCGTCACACGAAAATTCGCGGGCAGGCGTAGCGCTTTCGATAGCCATGACCGTGATCACCCCCGTGAGTTGAAAAGCCCTTTGGAGGTTAGTGTCCGCTGACTAAGAAACGTCTCATGCTTTCAGTCAGCAATTTCGAGCAACACGGTGCCGCTGGGAACGGTGGTCCCGACCTCCGCGCTGATGTTCTTCACAGTTCCCGCTTTGTGCGCGGTAATGGGTTGTTCCATTTTCATGGCCTCGAGCACAATGACGAGGTCGCCGGCAGCGACAACAGCCCCATTGGTCACGGCCACCTTGATGATGTTTCCCTGCATCGGCGCTTCGACAGCATCGCCGCTGGCAGAAGATTTCTTCGCCGCCTTCGCACGTTTGGGAACGGCTGCTGCGCCGCCATTGGAGCGCCCGGCGATGATGCCTGGGACGGTGACCTCAAGTCGACGACCATCCACCTCCACCACGAGCACTTCGCGCGGCTCCGGGATGAGCATGTCGGCTGAGCCGGCTCCGTAAGCAGGAATGTCGTTGACGAACTCGGTTTCGATCCAGCGCGTGTGCACTGTGAAGGCGGTATCGCCAGCTGGTGCGAACGCTGGGTCGTTCACCACCGCGCGGTGGAAAGTCAGTGCGGTGGCGATGCCGTCAACCTCGAACTCTGCAAGTGCGCGCCGGGCACGATCAAGCGCCTGCTCGCGGGTGGCGCCGGTGACGATGAGTTTTGCGAGGAGGGAATCGAAGTTACCGCCGATGACATCGCCTGCAGCGAAACCGGTGTCCACTCGCACGCCTGGCCCTGCCGGCAAGTTCCATGTGGTGAGGGCACCGGGGGCAGGCAGGAAGCCGCGACCTGGATCTTCGCCATTGATGCGGAATTCAATGCTGTGGCCGCGCACCTCGGGGTCGTTGTAACCCAGCGCTTCACCATCGGCGATGCGGAACTGCTCGCGCACCAGGTCGATGCCGGTGACTTCCTCGGACACGGGGTGCTCAACCTGTAAGCGGGTGTTGACCTCGAGGAAGGAGATGATGCCGTCTTGTCCCACGAGGAACTCGCAGGTGCCGGCGCCAACATAATTCGCTTCCTTCAAAATCGCCTTGCTTGAGGCCACTAATGCAGCGTTCTGCTCGTCGGTGAGGAACGGAGCCGGCGCTTCCTCCACCAGCTTTTGGTGTCGGCGTTGCAGCGAGCAGTCGCGGGTGCTGACCACCACCACATTTCCGTGGGAGTCGGCAAGGCACTGCGTTTCAACATGTCGCGGCCGATCGAGGTAGCGCTCCACGAAACATTCACCGCGACCAAATGCCGACACAGCTTCCCGCACTGCAGAGTCATACAACTCCGGAATCTCATCCATCGTGCGGGCGACCTTTAGCCCGCGACCACCACCACCGAAAGCTGCCTTGATGGCGATGGGCAACCCGTATTCCTTGGCAAACGCCGTGACCTCAGCCGCGTTACTGACGGGATCAGGTGTGCCGGGCACCTGCGGAGCACCTGCTTTGGCGGCGATGTGGCGGGCAGACACCTTGTCGCCGAGTGCGCGGATGGCATCGGGGGATGGGCCGATCCAGGTGAGGCCGGCATCGATGACTGCTTGGGCGAAATCTGCATTCTCGGAGAGAAACCCGTAACCGGGGTGGATCGCATCTGCGTCTGCATCGTGAGCGGCTTTAATCACTTTGTCGATGACGAGGTAGGACTCTGCCGCGGTGGATCCGCCCAGGGCGAACGCGTGATCAGCCATCCGCACATGCATCGCATCGCGATCGGGCTCGGCGTAGACAGCCACACTCTCCAGGCCGGCGTCGCGGCAGGCGCGGATGACGCGGACGGCGATCTCTCCACGGTTGGCGATGAGCACTCGGCGCACGGGTGACTCCTTGACGTCTCGTCTGGGAAGGCGGGGTTAAGCCTGTGGTTCCTAGGTGCTTCCCAAGCTCATGCTCGGGCAGTGCGCTCAATCTTAGGCGTTGGGGTGCCACAGATCGGTCCAGCGCACGCCAAGCTGAGCGGTCAGCCGGCGCAGAGCGGAAATGGACAAACCGACCACATTGGCATGGTCTCCTTCGACCCCTCGAATGAAGGCTGAACCAAGGGAGTCGAGGGTGAAAGCGCCGGCCACATGCAACGGCTCGCCGGTGGCGACATACGCCTCGATCTCCGCATCGTCCACATCCTCGAAGTGAACGACCGTTGACACCACCTCAGAGACGACCGCCGGTTCGTCGATGCCGGGAGAGATGAGTGCAATGTGGTGTCCGGTGCGCAGAACCGCGCTGCGGCCACGCATCTGCTGCCAACGGGCGATGGCGTTTTGCGCCGTGCCGGGTTTACCGAGGGCGATGCCATCGACATCGAGCATCGAGTCGCAGCCGATGACCAGAGTGGGTGCAAGCGGAGTCAATCCGAGAGCGATGTTGAGGCACTTCGCTTCAGCGAGTAATCCGACGAGCTCACTAACTGACGCATGGGGATGATGCGCGGTGAGGGCATCCTCATCCACATTCGAGGCCGAGACGGTGAAGGGAACGCCCGCGGAGTCAAGGAGCATCCGACGAGCAGGGCTGGCCGAGGCCAACACCACCTGTGTGCGCGCCCGTGCGCCGCCCAAAGCCGAGGTGTCATTCACGTTCACCCGATCTACTGAGATGTCTGCGCCGAAGTTCATCGGTTGCGCAAGGATTGTGTCCATAAGCCGCTGCCATGCGGCAATGCGCTGCGCATCTGCGCACGCCCCCACATTGAGCGGGGCTCTGCTTCTAACTGGTTGCGCTCAGCCTGGGTGAGAACGACGCGCAAAGCGGCCACAACGGCAGCAAGTTGCTCGGCCGTAGGTTTACCGCGCAGCACCCGCACATGCGCGGCGGCATCTGCGGCACTCACAGCGGGATGTTCCCATGCTTCTTGGGCGGCAACCCAGCGCGCTTGTTACGCAGCAGGCGCAGTGCCCGGATGATCTGCGCACGTGTCTCATGCGGCGCAATCACTCGATCGATGAAACCGCGCTCGGCGGCAATGTAGGGGTTGGCAAGTGTGCGGTCGTATTCATCTTGCAATCGTTGGCGCTCGGCCATAGCGTCCGTGGCTTCGGCGAGCTCCTTGCGATAAAGAATGTTCACCGCACCCTGGGCACCCATCACCGCAATTTGCGCAGTGGGCCAGGCGAAGTTCATGTCAGCGCCGAGGTGCTTGGAGCCCATCACGTCGTAGGCACCGCCGTATGCCTTGCGGGTGATGCAGGTGACCAGCGGCACGGTCGCTTCGGCATATGCATAAAGGAGTTTCGCGCCTCGGCGGATGATCCCGCCGAACTCCTGGTCGGTGCCGGGCAGGAAGCCGGGCACATCCACAAACGTGATGATTGGGATGTTGAAAGCATCGCACGTGCGCACGAAGCGTGCTGCCTTCTCCGATGCGTCGATGTCGAGGGTGCCGGCGAATTGCATCGGCTGGTTGGCGACGATGCCGACACTGTGGCCCTCCACCCGGCCGAAGCCGATGATGATGTTCGGCGCCCAGTTCGGCTGCACCTCGAGGAACTCGCCGTCATCGAGGATGTGCTCGACCACTCGGTGCATGTCGTATGGCTGGTTTGGGGAATCCGGCACGAGGGTGTCGAGTTCGTAATCTTCGGCGGAGTAATCAGTGTCTGCGTCACCACCAAGACGCGGAACTGCGTCCATGTTGTTGTCAGGCAGGTGAGACAGCAACGCCTTCACATAATCCAGCGCATCTTCCTCATCGGTGGCTTCGTAATGCGCGCTGCCGGAGCGGGTGGTGTGGGTGTGCGCGCCACCGAGCTCCTCCATGCCGACTTCCTCACCGGTGACGGCCTTGATGACCTCGGGGCCGGTGATGAACATGTGCGAGGTGTGGGCGACCATCACCACGAAGTCGGTGAGGGCCGGGGAGTAAACAGCGCCACCAGCACATGGACCCATGATTAACGAGATCTGCGGGATAACGCCAGATGCGTGCACATTGCGCTTGAAGATCTCGCCGTAAAGTCCGAGTGACACAACACCCTCTTGGATGCGCGCGCCACCGGAGTCGTTGATGCCGACCAGCGGGCAGCCGAGCTTGACGGCCAAATCCATGATCTTGCAGATCTTCTCGCCGAAGACTTCGCCTAGGCTGCCGCCGAACACGGAGAAGTCGTGGGCGAACACGCACACCTGTCGCCCACCGATGGTGCCGTAACCGATGACAACCGCATCGCCGTAAGGGCGGTTGGCCTGCATGCCGAAGTTGGTGCTGCGGTGGCGGGCGAACTCGTCCACCTCCACGAATGAATCAGCGTCGAGCAGCTGCAGGACGCGCTCGCGGGCGGTCTGCTTGCCCTTCGCGTGTTGCTTAGCCTGGCGCTCGGGGTGGCCAGCGTCGCCAGCCTCAAGCCGGCGGGCCATCAAGTCGTCGAGAGCGCCCTGGGTGGTGGGCGCGTAACGCTCGGAGTCGGTGGATGCCATCGGGTTATCCCTCTCATCGCGACAGGTTGGGCGTTGTGTCCACGCTGCCGGGTGGTCGCTGCGTACTTTAGCGGCGTGAACCCTGTAGACCCTGCCGCGCAGCGCGGTGTGGAGCATGCTCGCCCGGAGGACATCCACGCACAGTCGCCCTGGCGGGTTGAGTGGGTGGAGGCCACCGGTTCCACCAACGACGACCTCTCCGCAAAGGCTCATGCTGGCGAACCCGCGGGATTGGTGATTGCAACCTGCGACCAAACCGCCGGACATGGTCGACTCGGCCGCACGTGGACGGCGCCTGCCGGCAGCGCTTTGGCAATGTCAGTGTTGGTGCGACCGCAAAGGGATACGACTGCATGGTCGTTACTTCCTTTGCTGGGCGGGATGGCCGTGCAGGGGGCGTTGGCGACTTACGGTCTGGGCGATGACGCGCGTTTGAAGTGGCCGAACGATGTGGTGATGACATCCGATGAGCTGAAGATCTCGGGGGTTCTGTGCATCGCCGCACAAGGCGCAGTTGTGATGGGCATGGGCATTAACACCGCGATGACACATGAACAATTGCCTGTGCTGCAAGCGACTTCGATGCATCTGCAGGGTGTGGAGGCATATGCGCAAGATGTGTGCGATCAGGTGCTCGCCGCATTGAGTGAGTTGTTGGCGATGTTCGAAGCCGGCGAGGATGCTGCCCTGCTTGAGCGCTACCGCAGTCTCTCGGCCACGCTCGGCCGGCAGGTGCGGGCACACACACCCAGCGGCGACGTGATCGGCCGCGCCGCCGACATCGCCAGCGATGGGGCGTTAGTTATCGAAACTGATGAAGGCTCTGCTGTGGTGAGTGCCGCAGATGTCATCCATCTACGCGCACATTGACGCAATCCATCACGAGTGCCGTTATCCGCCCGCCTCACGGAGACTTCTCTCGATAGGTCTGCGCAAGTGCGCAGAGTGCATCAGGTGTTGGTGAACACGTAGCGCTTATAAGCCCAGTAACGGAAAGCAGTACCGGCGACGACGCCAGTCACATTCGCTACGAAGTCGGGGCCGGCGCCGTGCAGATGCAAGACGTAGTTGCTGAACCCAAGGAAGATGACGCCTAACACCATCGCCGCGCCGTTGACAATGAAGAACAGCAGATACTCCCGGCGCAGGTTCTCTGTGGCGCGGTGGCGCCATGTCCAATAACGATTACCGATGTAGCTCACGGTGGTGGCGATAATCACCGAGATGACCCGCGAGGTGATCGGTTTGGCGAATGTGGGCGACCCCTGCCATGTGTGGCACAGAAGCTGAAACAGCCCGAGGTCGGTGAGAAATGCGACTCCGCCGACGGCGCCGAACTTGATCAGCTCGGCCGCACTGTCGTGAATTAGCGCCCGCAGGCGCCTGTACATGGCGGACATAGCGGGCAACCGTACAGAGCCGTTGCGGGTGCCCGATGAGCGTGGAGCATGATTAACCCGTGAACCGCCAGTTCCCGGAGCATTCAACGCTTCCGAAGGGGACGCCGACGGTCGCCGTCGTCGGCGCCGGCCAGTTGGCGCGAATGATGCAACCTGCGGCCGTTCACCTCGGAATTCAACTCAGAGTCCTCGCCAATGATGCTGTCGAATGTGCAGTTGCAGTGGTCCCCGATGTCATTTTCGGTTCGGCGGACGACGTGCAAGTGCTTCGAGAGTTGTGCGCGGACGCGATAGCGCTGACAGTTGAGCATGAGCATGTGTCGAGCGACCTTCTCGATGAATTGAACGCATCTATTCCTGTGCACCCAAGCGGATCTGCCCTCGGGTTCGCGCGAGATAAAGCAGCGTTGCGGGTGAAGTTGACGCAACTTGGAATGCCTCAACCTCGTTGGTCGGTGGTTGCCGATGTGCAGGCGGCGAATGAGTTTGCCGCCGAAGCAGGCTGGCCGATCGTGCTGAAGCCGAGCCGTGGTGGTTATGACGGCCGTGGGGTGTTCATCATTCGCGACGAACAACAACTAGCAGAAGTGATGGGAGAGCCACTGCGCGCTGATGCCGTGTGGGTGGCCGAGGAGTTTGTACCCTTCGCCCGCGAGGTGGCCATGCAGGTCGTTCGCTCACCACAGGGGCAAGCTGTCGCGTATCCATTGGTGCGTACCTTGCAGCGCGAGGGCATGTGCGCCGAAGTGGTCGCCCCGTGTCCGGAGAGCTCCGAAGCGCTGAACGAACAGGCCGCTGAAATCGTCTTGACTCTGGCGCGCGACCTTGATGTTGTTGGCGCACTGGCAGTGGAGATGTACGTCGTGGATGGGGAAGTCGGCGAGGCGTTATTGATCAACGAGATTGCCATGCGGCCGCATAACTCCGGGCACTGGACCATCGAGGGCGCGATCACCAGCCAATTTGAGAACCACTTGAGGGCTGTGCTTGACCTGCCGCTGGGTGATCCAAGCCCGCGGCAGCCGTATGCCGTGATGGTCAACATCATCGGTGGCGACGCCGACAATCTGCATTACGCGCTGCTGCACTGTCAAGCGCGCGACCCCCAAGCGAAGATCCACATCTACGGCAAAGCCGTGCGCCCTGGTCGAAAGATCGGCCACGTCACGGTGCTCGGCGCTAACGTTGAGGAACTGCTGGAGCGCGCCCGGCATGCAGCGGCGTATCTGAGAGGGGATATCGATGAGTGAGTCACCAATTGTCGGTTTAGTGATGGGCAGCGACTCCGATTGGCCCGTGATGGAAGCAGCAGCAACGGTGTTAACAGAGTTGACCATCCCCTTTGAGGTGGATGTTGTCAGCGCACACCGCACTCCCCACCACCTCGTCGAATACGGCAGCACTGCATCCGCCCGCGGTTTGCGCGCGATCATCGCTGGCGCAGGCGGTGC
>RFTO01000231.1 GCA_009923375.1 Actinomycetota bacterium
CGCGGGCATCTCCGGCAGCACCCGCTCGGCGATTCCACTTGCGACGAGTAACTCCAAACCCCAACGGGGGTCTGGCGACATAAGTAATTTCGACAACTCATCTCGCACACGCTCTGCGCTGATGATTTCGATGCGCTCAGCCAATTCGAGCATCGCCTCGCGAACGTCGGGGTTAACGATGAAGCCTAGTTGGCTGCAAAAACGAGCTGCACGCATCATCCGCAATGGGTCGTCAGTGAAAGATTCATGTGGTGATGCTGGCGTGCGCAGAATCTGCGCATCCAAATCAAGCGCACCGTTGAACGGGTCCACGAACTCCAGCGATGGAAGGCGGATGGCCATCGCATTCACGGTGAAATCGCGACGGCGTAAATCACCTTCGAGGTTGTCGCCGAATTGAACCTCCGGCTTGCGCGACTGAGGGTCGTAATGCTCGCTGCGGTAGGTGGTGATCTCCACCTTGATGTCACCCCGTTGCCCACCGACCGTGCCGAAGGCGATACCGACATCCCACACAGCTTCAGCCCATGGGCGGATGAGGGTCAAGATCTCCTGCGGTCGGGCGTTGGTCGTGAGATCCAGGTCCACCACCGGTCTGCCCAGCATGAGATCGCGCACGGGACCGCCGACAAGTGCGAGCTCGTGCCCCGCGCCAGCGAACCTTTGCGGCAGGTCTCCGAGCATGGAGACCACCTGCATCATCGCGGCAGCGCGAGCAGCAGGATCGGCAGGTGTGGGCATGGCGGTAGCGGACATAGCCGGGTAAGCGTAGAAGGTCACGCGTTGCCACGTTGCAGCACGCAGTGGCGAGGCGGGGAAACTGTGGCGGCACCTATTCCCTGCGTCACTACGCTTGGACACCATGTCCCCCCGCGTGCGCCCGAAGTTGCGCAGGCGCCCGGGATTTGCCCCGGCAGGAGTCGGTCTACTGCTAGCGGCCGCGCTCATGGCGCCTAGCGCAGCGATACTCATGGCGCCTAGCGCAGCGGATAGGTGTGCGACCAGCCGCCTCTGATGAAGGTGCCCGCATCTCGATTACGACTCTGAACCCGGCGGTGCTCACACTCGGTGCAGGCATAACCCTGGGTGGCCGATTAACCCATTCCAGTTCACATGTCGATCTGACAGTCCGCATCACTATCTCTTCGTCACCCGTGACTAACCGCAGCTCACTAGATGCGGTGACCACCGACTCTTCCACTGCAGCAGATGCAGTGCGATCGGGGCGCACACTGGCCACTATTTCGGTGCCAGCCGGCCAGCAACAATGGAGTGCATCGATTCCGAGCACCCATCTTGGTCTCAGCGCCTCGAATCGACCTGGCGTTTACGTCATCGCGGCAGGGGCTTACTCCGGTGGCGCTTTGGTGGCGGCGAATGCGACGGTCGCACCTTTTACATCAAGGAATCCCAGCTTTCATCCCAGCCGCGTTGTCATGTTGTGGCCCGTCACATCAGTGCCGATGAGCGATCTCAACGGCGGCATCAACAATGACCGATTGACTGCCGCGCTCAGCAGCCATGGCACCCTGCAAGCGCTGCTGCGTGCTGGCAGCACCTCTGGCGTGAGCTGGCTGGTGGATCCCGCCCTCATCACAACTCTGCGAACTGCAGCATCTGCGAGCACCGCGGGGCCAGGTAGCGCAGCCTCGGCCGCCAACCGGCAAGCAGCGGGGGTGTGGCTGCGGGGGCTTCAATCGATCGCGAACACCCAACGCTTCGCAGCATTACCTGCATCCGTCCCTGACGCCGCCGCGCTCGATGCGACGGGTCTTGGGGATTCCTTCATTGCTGCCCAGCGACGCTCGCGGGCCCAGTTACACGCAACTTTGAATCCTCGCTACCAAGTTACGCAGTCTG
>RFTO01000232.1 GCA_009923375.1 Actinomycetota bacterium
CATAAGTCGCCACGTTGCCGCCGATGACATCCAGCTCGGCGAAAGCTGGGTCGTTCTTCAATCGCATCACCATGTCGAGCACCGCGCGGCTGTGGCCGTGGGCTGTGTCCACCACCAACACATCCACACCGGCATCGAGCAGCAAGCCTGCGCGAGTCCATCCGTCGTCGCCTACTCCGATGGCGGCAGCCACCCGCAATCGGCCGACTGAATCCTTCGTGGCATTGGGATATTTATCGCTCTTGACGAAATCCTTCACCGTTATAAGCCCGCGCAGCACACCTGCGTCGTCAACCAACGGCAGCTTCTCCACCTTGTTCGCACGCAGCAGCGCCAGCGCTTCAGCGTTGGTGATGCCCACTCGACCGGTGACCAGCGGCACCTTCGTCATCACCTCGGCGACTGTGCGGGAGAAGTCGTCCTCGAAACACATGTCGCGGTTGGTGACGATGCCCACGAGCACGCCGTTTGCATCCACCACCGGCAGGCCGGAGATGCGGTAGCGCCCGCACATGGCATCCACGTCCGCGAGGGTGTCGGTCGGCGAGCACGTAATCGGATCGACCACCATGCCTGCTTCGGAGCGCTTAACCAAGTCGGCTTGCACTGCCTGCTCATCGGCAGGCAGATTGCGGTGCAGAACGCCGAGGCCGCCCTGACGCGCCATCGCAATAGCCATCCGCGATTCGGTGACCGAATCCATGGCGCTTGAAAGCAGTGGAATCGCTAGCTCGATGCGGCGGGTGACGCGAGTGTGGGTGTCAACCGCGCTGGGCACCACATCGCTGGCACCCGGCAGCAGCAGAACATCGTCGTAGGTCAGGCCCAAGTAGCCAAAAGGATCGTGCATACCGCTCAGATCATCGGTCATCGCCCAAGACTAACGCGGCGCGCGCATGTGGCGCGCACGTGGTCAGATCCGCTGTAACGGGCCCGCGAAGTCCTCAACGCAAGCAAGCCCACCAGATGCTAAAGCCGTATCAAAAACGCCATTACTTAGTAAGCAACCCTGCCTCGTTACGCGACGAGCGAGCGCCGAATCCCCTCGGCCACCACGCCGGCGCGGGTGTGCACCCCGAGCTGGGAGAAGAGTTTTTTCACCTGCGTCTTGATTGTGTCTTGCGAGACGAAGAGTTCCGCAGCAATCTCAGCATTGGTGAGCCCGCGGGCCATGCCCTCCAAAATTGCGCGCTCGCGGTTGTTTAAGCCGATTGCTTCGAACCCTTCACCCGACGCCTGCCCCGCAGAACCCGCGAGCACTTTCTCCATCGTGTGACGCAACGTCGCATCGCGGGCGTGCACATCCAAGTAAGCGATTGCCCCGGAATCGAAGGCGCGCACCACAGCAGCAGCATCAGCAGGCCGAGCGAAAACAATCACAGGCGCATCGTGTTTCTCGCGAATCTGCGAAACCACTGCGAGCGCTGCCTGCTGGTGTTGACGCAGATCCACGAAGGCCAGCATCACTGGCGGCTTCGGCCGATCGTTGTCTGCCGAAATGGGATCGTGCAGGAGGTAACCGGCGCCAGGCAGCGAGTCCTCAACCGTCTCCTGGAGCCACACGGCCAGCAAAGGATCTTTTGTGTAACAAAGGACGGTGCTCATCGCAGTCACGATGCCGACTATCCGCCACTCATGCGCTCAACTCAGCGTCACAGTCCGATAATCGGATGAGCGACTCTCGTTTAATAATCCTGTATGCGCACGCACACCAGGGCTTACAAATACAACGCTTGCTTCACTTGCAGCACGGTGTGGGTGAGGCTGTGTGCGCGCTCGCCTTCGGGGAACACCTCCGCCTGCCAGCCTGGTCCGGCTGGAATCACAGTCACCGGCGGCCTCATCGCAGGAATTGCCCGC
>RFTO01000233.1 GCA_009923375.1 Actinomycetota bacterium
GATTCAACAGCATCCACACTGCCACGCGAGCCGACCAGCCTGGCTAGCGCGCCGGTGAACAAACCGGCGCCGGCGTAAAGGTCAAGTACTCGATTACCAGGGCGCACACCAAGCAGCCTGCTTACCTTCTCCACCAACGCTTCAGCCGCATTGCGGTGCACCTGCCAAAAACCTGAAGCCGCGATCTGCCACGACAATTCGGCGACTTCACGATGTACCACTTGCGCGTAGTCATCAGCGGCGGTGCGCACGACAACCATGCCGTCATCGCTCTCGATGAACTCAACATCTAGCCCCGGATCGCCGTCGCGGAACTCACTGGCAATGGAACTCAAGGCCGGTGTGCCAAGTGGGCACGACTCCACCTGGACAAGGCCGTGGGAGCCACGCCGCCGCATCGCGAGGCGTCCTTCTTCATCAACGGCGTAACGCACTCGCGTGCGGGTTCCCAAGCCGGAATCAGCCGGCTCATCGCCGCCGATCTGCTCGCAAGTGATGGCTTGAGCGACTGGCACACCGCCAATCTCAGTGACGCCACCGAGTCGTTGAATCAGATCGACAACGATCTGTGCCTTCATCTCCCGCTGCAATGGCAAAGCTGCGTGCTGCAGATCGCAGCCGCCGCACTCGCGGGAGTAACGACATGGCGGGGTGACGCGTTGTGAGTTGGATGTGAGAACTTCCTCAACCTCGGCCTCTAAGAATCGACCCTTCTTACCCTCGCCGGTGACTCGGGCCGTGACGACCTCGCCGGGCAGCGCATCACGTACGAACACAACCCGTCCGTCGTCAGCGCGAGCCACGCAGGTGCCGCCGTTTGCCGGAGCGCCGATGGTCAAAGTAAGGAGCTGTCCGATCAGGGACTCGCTAGTGGTGTCACTCATCAGTCGAAGTGTCGCATCGGATGCTCGGCCTCAGCGGCGACAATGCGCTCTGCAGTTCCCGAATCCGGTGCTCCACGTCGGACGGCACCGGGAGCATTCGCCTCCTCCTGCCTCGCTGCAGCCCGTTCACTGGATGCAAGTTGGTAAGGGACGCTGGTCACCATGACTCCCGGGGTAAATAGCAATCGAGCTTTCAACCGGAACGCCGACTGGTTATGGAGCAGGTGCTCCCACCAACGTCCGACAACATATTCAGGCACGTAGACGACAACCAAGTCGCGAGGACTTGCTCGATGGATCGAGTTGACGTACTCCACGATCGGTCGGGTGATTTCGCGGAATGGCGAATCAAGGATGCGCAACGGGATCGGGATGTTCCGGTCGTCCCATTCGCGAAGCAACCGCTCCACTGCCTCCGGGTTGACGGCCACCGTGATCGCCTCAATGGTTGTGGGTCGCGTCGCTCGAGCGAAGGCGATGGCGCGCAGTGCCGGCTTGTGGATTCGTGAGAGCAACACGAGTGCGTGAATGCGCGATGGCAACATCACAGTCTCATCAGGTGCAGGTGTGAGTTCACGGGCGACGCTGAAGTAATGCCGCCTGATGCCCGACATGATCAGGAATAGCACCGGCATCGCGATGCACACGATGTACGCGCCGTGAGTGAACTTCGTGACGAGCACGATGATGAGGACCGAGCCGGTAAGCACAAATCCAACGCCGTTGACGATCCGTGAGGTGAACATGTGGCGACGTGCCTTGGGGTCGCGCTCATCACGCATCAAACGGGTCCAGTGGCGGATCATGCCGAGCTGGCTAAAGGTGAAGGAGACAAACACCCCGATGATGTAGAGCTGAATCAGGGCGGAGACCTGCGCTTGGTAAATAACGATGAGGATGGATGCCAGCGCCGCCAGAGTGACGATGCCGTTGCTGAACGCGAGACGGTCGCCGCGGTTGTGGAGTTGGCGAGGA
>RFTO01000234.1 GCA_009923375.1 Actinomycetota bacterium
TCTAGCGGTGCTCGCAGCTGCCGGTGTGGTGGATGCCGGCGGCCGGATGATCGTTGTGGTGCTCGACTCCCTTGCAGAAGTGCTCACAGGTATCCCGCGCCCTGTCTGGCAAGCGCCAGTGCTGACGCGCAGCTGCGAGATCGATTCGATTGCCGCCACTTACAACGGGCCGGCATACGAAGTCATGTATGTGTTGCATGCCGAGGCGCCGGCGATTGCAGATGTAAGGGCCCAACTTGTGAGTCTTGGTGACAGTTTGGCCGTTGTAGGCGGGGATGACTTGTGGAATGTCCACGTCCACGTTGATGATCCTTCCGCTGCGGTGGATATCGGCCGGGCTGCTGGCACCTTGGAATCATTACGGGTGACGTACTTGCGCACCGGTTTCGCCCATAACGGCGCCTCCGAGCGCACAGCCTTAGTCGTTGCTCTCCCACAATGCCCGCTTGCCGACGACTTAGCGGGCTCTGGTGTGTTGGTCGCTGGAATGGCCGATGCCGAAGTAGTCATGGCAGTGGCCGCGGCGAGTGACGACGTGATCTTGTGCGTCCCGCGAATCCTTCAGATGCAGGAGAGCACCCATCGCATCGCACAGGTGATCTGTCCGAGTGCGGCGCATGTGATTGCGGCAGCAAGCGTCTGGGATGGAGCCATGGATTTCGATGATGCTGTTAATCAGATTGCAGCAGCTGTCTCCCACGTCACCACGGCAGCAGTTGTGGCAGATGGCGATGCGTACATCGCAACTGGTGCAGCCAATCTTGTGCAGTCCGCACCTGATTTCGAATCGGCGGTGCTCGCAGCAGTCAATGCGATCCGTGCACCACATCATGAGATTGCGACGCTGGTGGTGAATCCAAGTGCCATAGATGTCGGCAGCAAGGCCGTCGCCTTGGTGGTCGCAGCCACAGGGTTAACGGTCGACCTCGCTGTTTGCCCGACGCCCGGCGCACGTGCTGTTATCGGACTCGAGTGAGTGCCAGTGGCTCCAATGTCCGCAAGCGATTCCAAGAAACTGCCGACTAGACCCGACCTCGCGTCGCCATCGCCACTGCGCGCTGTGCGTCTGCAGGATGCTCTCGGCGCTAAGACCGCCAATGCGCTCGCCAAGATGGGTCTACGAACAGTTGAGGATCTTCTGCGCCACTATCCGCGGCGCTATGTGAAACGCGGCGAGATGACAGACCTCTCCTCACTGCAACTCGATGACGAAGTAACTGTCTTCGCCGAGATCGCGGTGGTGAAGGAGCGCCCGCTTCGTAATCGCCGCAGCAGCATGCTCGAGGTCGTGGTAACCGATGGCCGTGGACGTTTATCTTTGACGTTCTTCGGTCAAAGCTGGCAACAGCGCCAGTTGGTTGCTGGTCGGCAGGGGTTGTTCGCCGGCAAGGTCACTGACTTCCGTGGCACACGGCAGCTGTCCCATCCCACATACGTCCTTGCCCCGATGGGCGACAGTCTCGACGCGGAGGAGATTGCAGCATTCGCTGGCGCGGTGATTCCGGTGTATCCAGCGAGTTCTGCCCTCTCATCATGGCGTGTGTCGTCGTGTGTCGATCTCGTGCTGCCTCACCTCGATGATGCAGTCGATCCGCTGCCAGCGGAGGTGGTGAAAGCCCAGGGGGTGATGGCTTTTGCGCAAGCGCTGCGGGCAATCCATCGACCCGAAACACTGGATGAAGTTAATGAAGCTGTGCATCGTTTGAAGTTCGATGAAGCTTTCATGTTGCAGTTGGAGTTGTTGCGTCGGCGAGCTGCGAGCACAGCGCAACCTGCAACCGCCCGACGAGCTAGGGCTGGTGGACTGCTTGAGGCGTTTGATGCATCGCT
>RFTO01000235.1 GCA_009923375.1 Actinomycetota bacterium
TACGCCTTATAAAAATATGATGCTCGGCAGTCTCGCCGGCGCGGCTAAGGCCGGCACGCTTGATGCCTGGCAGACGCATCAGATTTATATCGCGCTGGGACAATTCATGACCGCGGCTGCTCTCCTCGGTGTCGACACATGCCCAATGGAAGGCATCGACCGCGCCAAATACGACGAAGTGCTCGGTCTTGCCGGTAGTGACTACACGACGGTTGTGGCATCGCGAGTGGTGAACGCCGATTCTTCGACCACCCTCGCACGCGTTGTGGGTAAGCATTGCGAGAGCGGGGACATCGTCGTCCGAGATGCGATGCTGTCCGCTGATATTTCACCGGGGGAGTTGCTTGCAGTAGCCGCTACCGGCGCCTACTGCCATTCATTGGCATCCAACTACAACCACATCGTGCGGCCTGCGGTTGTCGCCGTTTCCGATGGATCTCCTGAACTGCTGATCCGGCGTGAGACCATTGGCGACATCTTGAGCCGAGATGCACAGGCAGGTGAGTGATGTCCGAAGAAATGCGCCCGATTGGTATCGCCCTTCTCGGGGCGGGTGTTGTCGGCAGCGCTGTCGCAAAACTGCTGACAGAGCATCACGATGAACTGGCCGATCGCATCGGACGCGATTTCCGCATCGTCGGCGTGGGAGTCCGAGATAAGACCAAGTCGCGAGAGCACATAGACCCCTCCCTGATCACCTCAGATGTGCAGGCTCTGGCAGCAGATCCAGCAGTAGACGTGGTTATTGAGCTCATCGGCGGGACCGATGATGCAGCGGTGCTTGTTGCTGACGCACTCAAGAGTGGCCGCAGCGTGGTGACCGCGAATAAAGCGTTAATTGCCCGCGAGGGAACCGCACTCCACGCGCTGGCCGCGAGCCACGACGCGGACCTTTATTACGAAGCTGCAGTTGCCGGCGCGATTCCGCTCCTGCGACCGCTGCGGGAATCCTTCATTGGCGATCGCATCACCAAGGTGCTTGGCATCGTCAATGGAACTACAAACTTCATCCTCAGCTCGATGACAGAGCATGGGACGACTTACGACACCGCACTCGCACAAGCGCAGGCACTCGGTTACGCCGAGGCTGATCCAAGTGCAGACGTCCTCGGCCTGGATTCGGCGGCCAAGGCGACGACTCTGGCTCGGTTGGCATTTCACAGCGAGGTGGATTCAGCGAAGGTCTCGGTGCAGGGAATCACCAGCGTGACTGCTGGCGATATCGCCGCGGCGAAAGCCATGGGTTTCGTAGTGAAACTGCTGGCAGTGGCTGAGCTCACACCGCAGGATGAGATTGTCGTGCGCGTACATCCAAGTCTTGTTCCCGCTTCGCATCCTCTAGCGAGTGTGCACGACGCATTCAATGCCGTGTTTATCAACGCTGAGGCCGCAGGTGAGGTGATGTTCTACGGCCGTGGAGCAGGTGGCACTCCGACAGCTAGTGCGATCATCGGCGATTTCGTCACCGTCGCACGCAATATCGTCCAAGGTAGCCGCGGTCATGAGGTAGTTGCATACAGGCACTTGCAGACACAGACGATCGGTGCGGCGCGGACTCGCTATTACGTCAACCTCCAGGTGGCAGATCAGCCTGGTGTGCTGGCGTCGATTGCGAATGTCTTCGCGCAGCGCGGTGTGTCCATTCAGGTGGTTCGGCAAGATGGCGCCGGAGAGGATGCGCGCATCGTCTTACGAACCCATGAGGCCCTCGATCGAGATCTAGACGCGACTGTCGCAGCGCTGCGGACGTTGCCGCAGGTGCGCGAGGTACTTGGCGTGATGCGGGTTGAGGGCGAGCGCTGATGGCTCACATGTGGCGGGGCGTAATTG
>RFTO01000236.1 GCA_009923375.1 Actinomycetota bacterium
TCGGAGCCTCACCTGAAAACTGTTTCTCCGCGGTGCGATCGGCATCGTCGAGAGTTGTCAGTGAGGCAATTTCCTCAGCCGATCGACCCGCCTGCGCTAAAATCAACGCGATGGCGTCGGCACCTGGTGCGCCTGAAGACGACGTCGTGGGTTTGCTTTCAAGGGGCCGATTCATAGATCACCGAATCACTCAGGCTGATGGAAAAAGTATTCCTTGCCGCGTGGAGCATCTGTTCAAGGTGCATTGTAAACGTAAACGCGACCCGGCATCCACGGCAGAAATGGCCGCCCGCTCCCCCGAATCTATAATGTCATTGCAGCCACGCAGGCCCGTGAAGGGTCACTCTGCAGAGGGCACAAGCGCGTACCATCCCTTGCCATCGGGCCGCACTCGCACGCATGGATTGCCAGGCTCGTGGTCTAGAATGAGCAGCCAGTCCCGCTCGGCTGCCTCGGCCAGAAACCAACGCTTTGTGATCATCGTTGTATACGGCTCGACGTCGTATGCGAGGCTGTATGCCGCACCCACGTGATTGACAGTGGGCATCACATCTGGCGTAAAAACAACTGTGCAGCCGCGTTCATCCGTAAAAAGTATCGCTTGCTGTCCCCACGTGTGCCCGGGCACGCGAAAGACAAAAATGCCTGGCAGCACCTGCGTCATGCGTTCGTCTAAGGATGTTGCCGGCAATTCATCGCGCCCCGGCGCATACCCTTCCGGGAATGGCAACGGGGAATCGACGGTGCGAAAATAGCCTTGGAGCGGCTCAAAGTTGTCGCGAAGGTACGTGCGAGTCATGACCGACTTGTTGGCCATGCAATCCTCTCGCTCGCGGCCTTGTACGATGATCTCCGCACTGCCGAACGATCGCAACACGCCCAAGCCATTCGCCGGATCGATCCAATGGGGTTCTTCGTTTTCATGCGAGCGACGAGTGAGGCCGCCGGCGTGATCGAAGTGCAGATGGCTGACCACCACATGCCGCACCTGTTCAATCGGGGCGACCTCGCCGACCGCGTCGAGAATCGTGCGGTCTCCTAGGGCAAAGACGCCACGCATCTTGGCATCCAACTTGTTGCCGCTCCCGGCCTCAATCAGAATCCGCCGACCGTCGGCGGCGGTGAGAAGCAGGCAGTTGTGAGACACTGTCATTCGATGCAATGCGTCAGGGACAACGGCCTTCGACCAGACAACTCGCGGAATAAGCCCGAACATCGAGCCGCCGTCCAAGCTCAGCGTACCTGCGCGGAGCAAGTGCCATGTGTAGGTTGTATGGGCCATTGGTATTGGGGACTCTGGGTCACGCTCTATGGTCACACGCCGGCCTATCGTATCATCCCTCTCATCCTGTGCTGATGTGACAGCGCCACACCACGGGTTCACGGCAACGATTACGGCGATACCATGGCTCACAGGATTGATATGCCACACCCCGATCCCCCACTCGCCGTTTGGACCAGCCGCGATTGTGATGGCGTAATGACCGTGTGGTTCGACGCTCGAGGCCGGTCGGTGAACACGCTGTCTGTGGAAATGTGGTCTGATTTGGATCGCGCGATGGGGGAGGTGGAATCGGTCAAGCCGGTTGGTGTGATATTCGCATCGGCGAAGCCAACGTCATTTATCGCCGGTGCTGATCTTTTTGAAATGCAGGCCATGGACGATTCGCAACTCGATCTGTTTCTCGCGAAGGGCCAGAGAATCCTCGACCGCATCGCCGCGCTGGCGATACCAACAGTGGCCGCGATCAATGGCGATGCTCTTGGCGGCGGGTTGGAACTGGCCTTGGCGTGCCAGTGGCGCATAGCGATTGACGAGCCGCCCATTCA
>RFTO01000237.1 GCA_009923375.1 Actinomycetota bacterium
CGGAGCCTTTGCCTCTCCGCTGAACCCGCGGGTAACGATGATCGCGCCGCGACCGGTGTATTCATCCCGCGAATCGTCACCAGTGACGTTGGTGTCCGCAAAGGCAGGCAAAGTGAACGTCAGTATGGCGGCGTAAGCCAACAGCATGGATAGCCGATGGCTTGCACCCTCATGGAAAACCCGCATTCCTCGTTCCATCCATCCAGGTCATGAGCGGGCTAATGGAGTTTAGGCAGAATCGACTGTGCTGGCGCAAGTAGCGCACCAGATCATGCGGCACCGAGAAGACATTCACGCATGCTTGTCGCCGCAACCGCTTGCACCCACACCGTTGAAGGCACATCGCTTTCGAGTGCACGCAACAGAAGTCGTGCAAGTGAATAGCCCGAGTCCAGCTCCAGGGCTTTGGCTGCACACTGACGGGCGACACTGGCATCCCCTCGACGCCAGGCAAGACCCGCGAGCACCGTCAGCGGGCCACAAGCCATCGAAGTCGGTGCAAGGCCTAGGCAAGTCTGGAGAGCGCGCTCTGCCTCAGATCTACGAACATCATCACGGTCGTGGATCCACAGCCGGAGCAACCCGTCACGCAAGCGCACATCAGATACTGCTGCGATGAGCCTCGGGGAGGCTTCACCTTGCTCGATTGCGGCATCGAGGTCCGTGATGGCGGTATAGCGACTGGTGAAATCCACTGGCAGAGAGCGGAACTCACGCAATGCCGTCTGTGCCCGTGCTTCAAACTCGCGGGCCTGGGGGGAATCTGGCGCATCGCCTGATCGCGCCACCCACTCAAGAGTCACGTGTTCAACTTCGGTGGATTTGCTTAGGTCGTCCACTTCGGAGAAGTCATCTAAGGCGGTGGAGGGGCTTGGCGCCAGCGGCTCGATAGGTGTTCCTTGTAGTGGGCAACACGTCTCATCATCACAAAGTGCAGAGCGCCAGCGCCCGTCCCACACAACTAACCGGTCGAGCACCTCAACACCGGAGTCGAGCATCATCGTTCGAAGGCAATCAGCAACAGCGTGAGCGGTCCTCTCGTCGTCGACATATGCCACGACGACTAAGCGGCCACCGGCCAACTGAAACCTCTGGGCTCGATGGTGCTCATTGAGGTGTTCCGCGACTGCGTCTAGGACGGGATCGGTTGGTGATGTGGAAGTCGGGAAGGGTAGTCGGGCTGTGGCCACGAGTCGGTGGGCTGATCCACTCAACGTCGCGATGATGACCTCATCAGACGGTGAGACCTCGAGGAAAGTGGGCAAGCCGCTCACCAGTTGGGCAGGGCTTGAGTAGGTCGGCGCCTCTGCGGTGATCGCGCTACAGAGGGTGTCTTGGTGTTGGTTGGCTGACATTCCGCCACTGTCGTGCGATGGGCTGGTACGGCGCAGACTCCACGGCCGGGTTGTGGACGCCACGCGGCCACCGGACGCCTGTGGAATCGAATAGTTACCTATAACACCAGGCGGTCAACCCAGATGGATGGGGGCGGCTGCACAGTCCGATGACGGTTGTTGCATTATGGGCAAATGCGCATCGATCATGTCTCTTACGCGGTGCCCCACTCGCGCATCGCTGACACAGTGCATCGGATCGGTGCTGCCGTTGGCGGTCGCTTCATCGACGGCGGCATCCATGCACGCTACGGCACGCGAAACTTCACCATGCCTTTGGCAAATGGTTGCTACATCGAAGTCGTCTCACCCCTTGATCACCCCGCCGTCACTGCAAAGACCTTTGGTCAGGCAGTTGCAAAGGTTGCCGAAGACGGTGGCGGCTGGCTTGGCTGGGTGGTTGCAGTGGACGACATGGAGCCCATCACCGCGCAC
>RFTO01000238.1 GCA_009923375.1 Actinomycetota bacterium
CAGCCAGGCTGCCGACCGTCCATCGGAAACGTTGGTGACGCCAGATCAACCTTGCAACATCTTGCATATTGATATGGATGCTTTCTATGCGGCGGTGGAGGTCCGAGATGACCCCAGCCTGCGCGGCAAGCAAGTCATCGTGGGGCATGGCGCTGGGCGCGGAGTTGTGTTGTCGGCGACATATGAAGCTCGTGCATACGGCGTTCGGTCGGCGATGCCGGTGGCAGCAGCCAAACGGTTAGCACCGAATGCGATCGTGGTGCCACCGCGGCATGAGAGTTATGCGCAAGCCTCTCGGGAGTTAATGGCCATCTTTCGCGATGTGACGCCAATGGTCGAGCCGATCAGTTTGGATGAGGCATTCCTCGACGTCACCGGCGCACACCGGATCTTCGGCAGCTCAGAACAGATCGCCACGCACATCCGCCAACGAGTTGCCAGCGAGTTGTCACTCACATGCTCAGTGGGAATTGCGCCGAATAAGTTCATCGCCAAGCTTGCCTCGGGTGCATGTAAACCCGATGGGGTGTTGACGGTGCCGGCGAACCGTATGCTGACATTTCTGCATCCGCTGCCGATTGAACGGGTGTGGGGAATCGGCCGTAAAACCGCTGATGCACTCCACAACATCGGAGTGGACACCGTGGGAGATCTTGCCTCAGTGCCTGTTTCGACCTTGGAAAAGTTACTTGGCCAGTCCCACGGGGCGGCCCTCGCCGAGTTGGCCTGGGCGCGGGATAACCGCGGCGTCCACGTCGATGAACCCGATAAGAGTGTCGGTGCCGAAGTCACTTTTGATTATGACCGCAGTGACCTTGATGAAGTCCGGGCTGAGATGTTGCGGTTGTCGATGACAGTAGCGCGCCGCTTGCGCGCAGGGGAGCATGTCTGTCGAACAGTTGGAATCAAAGTGAAATTCGAGGACTTCACCAGCCTCACTCGCTCGCGCAGTCTGCCGGAATCAACTGATCTAGGTCGAGATATCTATGACACGGCACTAGGGCTGTTTAATGGTCTGAATTTGCAACGTGTGCGGATCAGGTTGATTGGCGTGCGCACCGAAGGCTTGCGGCCAGCCAGAGAGCAGGTGTTGGAGTCGCTCTTTGCAGATGAGGATGAGGCCTGGTCGGCGATGGAGCGCACTGCTGATGCAGCTGCAGCGAAGTTCGGCAGCGAGGCTCTGAAGCCGGCTCGACTCTTGAGCCCACCCACCCGTGCTGCAACCCGTGCTGCATCCCGTGATGCATCCACAGCTGGAGGGGGTGAGGTCACCGGCGCTGCAAAACCAACCACCATCGGTCCGACTGGTGAGACATCCATTCGGGGTTCTCAGCAGCACGGTGACCAGTAATAGCGCTCAGGGTGGCCCGCTCGGGGGATGCTTAAGGCTGGTTCGGCATCTGTGTTGGCGAATCGCGCTATCGGGCTTATCCTTGATCCACGGGGCGACATACCCCGCGCACATTGAAAGGACGGCGGAGATGGCCCTATCGGAGCGCGAGCAAAAATTGCTTGAGCAGATGGAGCGCGCTCTCTATGCCGAAGACCCCCAATTCGCCAACAACTTGCAGCGTGGTCGCAGGACTGCGAAAGCGACGGCTGCCGGTGTGGCACTTGCTCTGGCTGGGGTCGGTTTGCTTTTCGTTGGGCTTTCAACATCATCTAGTGCCATTGGGATCGCCGCATTCGCATTGATGGTTGGCGGCTTATCACTTGTATTCCTGCGTAAATCGGCCCCTGGGGCTGCTCCCGCATCTGCTGGCGGTACTCGAGTAGCGACTCCTCGGCGCTCGTTGATGGA
>RFTO01000239.1 GCA_009923375.1 Actinomycetota bacterium
GTGGGTGCGCTTCTCGTTGGAGTTGCGGCAGCGAAGGCTTATGCCAGCACTTTGGGTGTGCCGCTTTATGGAGTGAACCACCTTGCCTCGCATGTGGCGGTGGACTGCCTCGAACATGGTGCCTTGCCCGAGCCGATGATTGCGATGCTGGTGTCTGGTGGGCACTCATCCCTGCTGCAGGTGTCCGATGTGACTCGCGATATCCGAAGCCTTGGCGCAACACTCGATGATGCGGCAGGTGAGGCATTCGACAAGATCGCCCGGGTGCTCGGCTTACCGTTCCCCGGCGGTCCGCATATCGATCGTGTGGCAGGGGAGGGCGACGCTGCGGCCATCGACTTCCCCCGCGGCCTCACCGCCGCTCGCGACATGGCTGAGCACAAATACGACTTCTCCTTCTCCGGCGTGAAGACCGCCGTGGCCCGATGGATCGAGGCGCGCACTCGCGAGGGCCAGAGCGTGCCGGTGGCCGATGTGGCTGCGTCGTTCCAGGAGGCGGTGGCCGATGTGCTCGTACGCAAGGCGCTATGGGCGTGCCAGGACACGGGAATCGACCAGTTGCTCATCGCCGGAGGGGTGGCCGCTAACTCCCGTTTACGCGCGTTGGCACAAACCCGCTGCGACGAGGTTGGGGTGCGCCTGCGGGTCCCCAAGCCCGGGCTCTGCACGGATAACGGCGCCATGGTGGCCGCCCTCGGCTCGCTCATGGTCCAGCGTGGGGTGCAGCCCTCAGCCATGACGCACGGGGCTGATCCGGGCGCCGGGGTCACCCGGGTGCTGGTCAGTGCGCCAGTGTAAATCTTCCGGATGTAGGCGCGGGGTTACCCGGGTGCTGGTCAGTGCGCCGGTGTAAATCCTTGGGATTTACCCGCAGGGCTGGCACTCGATGTGCGGGAGTGCTAGGTCTGCGTCTAGAGTATGACTTGGCACTCGCACCTGTGTGAGTGCCAACTCAAGGCAACTTGAGGACACCAAACAACCCACACGACTCGAGGGTCGCAGCGGGTTCGTGCTCGGCCGCACCGCGACGCTGCCACACGAATCTCAAGTGATCTTCGACACCCCGTAAAACACCCCATGGGAGGGTCAGACCGTGACGGTCAACATCAAGCCACTAGAGGATCGCATCCTCGTCAAGGCTCTTGAAGCAGAGCAAACCACTGCGTCGGGTCTTGTGATTCCCGACACCGCCAAGGAGAAGCCGCAGGAGGGCGAAGTTCTCGCCGTCGGCCCCGGCCGATTCGACGACAGCGGCGCCAAGCGCATTCCTTTGGATGTGCAGCTCGGCGACGTGGTCATTTACTCGAAGTACGGCGGCACCGAGATCAAGTACAACGGCCAGGACTACCTGCTGTTGTCGGCTCGCGATGTGCTGGCAGTCGTCCAGAAGTAAGTAACGACCTGTGCGCGGTTCGGCGCGGTGATTCACTCATCTGCTCCGAACCGCGCGCAAGCCGCTGCTGCGCCGTGATGGCTTAGCGCGGCATGTGAGTGCGGGACATCCCCCACGCCACAACCGACCGAAATTTCGCTCGGAACTTCCGAGCATCGATGTGAAACGAAGGAAGAACCATGGCAAAGATTCTTGAGTTCGACGAGAGCGCCCGCCGCCGACTTCAGGCCGGTGTTGACGCACTCGCTGATGTGGTGAAGGTGACCCTGGGGCCTAAGGGCCGCAACGTGGTCATCGACAAGAAGTGGGGCGCGCCGACCATCACCAACGACGGCGTCACCATTGCCC
>RFTO01000240.1 GCA_009923375.1 Actinomycetota bacterium
GTCTCGACGCTCCACGCTAAAGCAGCGCGAGCATCAACGACCTTGTTGGCCGCGATCTGCTCGCCGTTACCGCTGCCGCCGATGACCACTGCAAGTGCTGGGATGTCGCGCTCAATGTCCGCGACTGCCCCCTGTGCCGCACGGATGCAGAACTGGGGGTAATCGTCGTCAGCATCGAACTCGTGGGCGCCGTGATCAACCGGCTCATGGCCGGCTTCTTTGAGCCAGGTCTTCAAGACCTCTTTGAATTCGAAGCCAGCGTGGTCGCAGCCTAGGTGTACGCGCATGGCGCAATCTTGCCATCGAAAACGCGCCCTTATGCCCTGCACCGCGAAATTAGATGGTCGGCTGGCAGGATTGTGGCGTGCATCTGAAGTCGCTCACGCTCAAGGGCTTTAAGTCCTTCGCCTCGAGCACGACCCTGGAGTTCGAGCCGGGGGTGACCTGCGTGGTCGGGCCGAACGGTTCCGGCAAGTCCAATGTGGTCGATGCAATGTCCTGGGTCCTCGGCGAGCAGGGAGCCAAAGCTCTGCGCGGCGGCTCCATGCAAGATGTCATCTTCGCTGGAAGCTCCAGTCGACCAGCTCTCGGTCGCGCGGAGGTCATCCTCACCATCGACAACACCGATGGCGCGCTGCCGATCGAGTTCACCGAAGTCACAATCGCCCGCACCCTCTTTCGTAACGGCACCAGCGAATACGCAATCAACGGCGAGCAGTGCCGGTTACTTGACATCCAAGAATTGCTCTCTGATTCTGGGCTGGGCCGCCAGATGCATGTCATCATCGGCCAAAACCAACTTGGCGCGATCTTGCGCAGCACCGCCGAGGATCGCCGCGGTTTTATCGAGGAAGCCGCCGGAGTTTTGAAATACCGCAAACGCAAAGAGAAGGCGCTTCGCAAGATCGAGGCAATGGATGGCAACTTACAACGTCTCAATGACCTCACCGGTGAGATTCGGCGCCAGTTGAAGCCGCTTGGGCGACAAGCAGAGGCAGCCCGTCGGGCATCCACGATTCAAGCTGATGCTCGCGATGCGCGACTTCGGTTGATGGCTGACGATCTCACGCAAATGCGCGAACTACTCGAGCGCGATGTTGCAGATGAGTCGGCACTGCGAGAGCGGCGCGCTGAGGTGGATGCAGCCCTCGCAGAAGCCCAGGCGCATGAACAATTACTTCTGCAAGCACAGCAAGAGCAAGCACCAATCGTCACTGCGATCAACAGCAACTGGATGGCGGTTGCGAATCTGCGCGAGCGAACTGCAGGCTTGATCGCTCTAGCCACCGATCGGCTGCGACTGCTCAACGACGAAGCGCCCGCCGAAGAAGCAAGTGTCCGTAACCCGGCTGAATTGGATGAGCAAGCGCGTGAGCACCGAGCCACTGAGCACGACCTGAGCACGGTTCTGGAAGGGGAGCGACTCGCTCTCTCGGAAGCGGCTGCCGCGCGTGTGCGCTGTGAGCAGGAACTTGCGCAATTCGATGTGGCAGTGGAGCAAGCGCAGCGCGCAGTCGCCCGCCGCAAAGAAGAGATTGCCCGACTGGACCAACTGTTAGCTGCTGCTAACTCCCGGGTTGAGACGCGGGCAACCGAGATTGACCGATTAACCAGCCAGCGAACTCACGCGCAAGAGCGGGCCCAGGCTGCTCACGAGGCTTTCATCGCCTTAGAAGCGGACTCTGTCGGCTTTGATCAAGGGGAGTTCGCACTCGACAGCGAGCACGCCGCAGCGTTAG
>RFTO01000025.1 GCA_009923375.1 Actinomycetota bacterium
CCAGAGCCTCGATCGGCATCATCAGCTGCTCTTGCAGCATCGTCGCGTGCTCACTTGGCGGCAGTTCCAAACCTTCAGCATCCGGGTTGATCGCAGCGACCAAACCGAAGTAGTTGGTGAGGGTGCGGCCAGCCGAGGCAAACGCCGTGGCGGGAGTCATGGACTCCTTGGTCTCGACGATGACCTCGAGCTTGTCGAAGTCGGTACGACCCTCGACACGAGTCGCTTCAACCTTGTACGAAACCTTCAACACGGGCGAATAGATCGAGTCGACCGGGATACGACCGATGTCGCTCGTTCCGCGACCACCCTGAGCAGGCGCCGGCACGTAACCGCGGCCGCGCTCAACCTGGAACTCAATGTTGATATCAGCTTCGTCAGTCAGCGTGGCCAGGTGCAGACCTGGGTTGTGAACGCTGACGCCAGTTGGGCACTCGATGTCACCAGCAGTCACCGGACCAGCGCCAGTCTTGCGCAGGTACATGAGGCCGGCCTCGTCGAAGTCGTTGGAGACAACGATGTTCTTGATGTTCAAGATGAACTCAACGATGTCCTCCACCATGCCGGGCACAGCGGTGAACTCGTGGAGCACGCCCTCCATGCGCAAGCTGGTGATAGCAGCACCTGGGATGGCCGACAACAGGGTGCGACGCAGCGAGTTGCCGAGGGTGTAACCAACACCTGGCTCCAGCGGCGACACTGTGAACTTAGAGCGACGGTCTGAGAGCTTCTCTTCTTTGACCTCTGGGTGGAACGAGATAAGCACTGTCTTTCCTTCCCGCGACGACCTCTATATGACATCGCGATTGTCATGCTGCCGGTTGCACATTGCAGCCGGCAGCGAAGGGACTACTTGGAGTAAAGCTCGACGATCAGCTGCTCTTGCACGAGGGTGTCGATGTTGGCGCGAACTGGGACGTTGTGCACGAGCACACGCATACGGTTCGGCACGACCTCAATCCATGCGGGGCTGGTGTGATCGATCAATTCAGCCTGCGCAACAAGGAACGGGGTCATCTCGCGGGAGTCACCGCGAACATCGATGATGTCGGTTGGGCTGACCTGGTAGGACGGAATGTCCACCTTCTTGCCGTTGACGAGGAAGTGGCCGTGGCGCACCAACTGGCGGGCCATGTCACGAGACTTGGCGAAACCAGCGCGGTAGACGACGTTGTCGAGGCGACGTTCCAGAAGGACCAGCAGGTTCTCACCGGTCTTGCCGGAGCGACGCTGAGCCTCGTGGTAGTAACCACGGAACTGCTTCTCGAGGACACCGTAGATACGTGCGCACTTCTGCTTCTCACGCATCTGCAGGAGGTACTCAGAATCCTTGGTACGACCGCGACCGTGCTGACCGGGAGGGTACGGACGGGATTCGATCGGACACTTCGGCGATTCGCACTTCGCGCCCTTGAGGAAGAGCTTGACCTTCTCGCGGCGGCAACGCTTGCAATCCGCACCTGTATAACGAGCCATAGTGGTGTGTCTCCTTCAGACTTTCAGACGCGCCGGCGCTTGGGCGGGCGGCAACCGTTGTGGGCGGCGGGGGTGACATCGGAGATCGAGCCGACCTCCAGGCCGGTGGCCTGCAGGGAGCGGATCGCGGTCTCGCGGCCCGAACCTGGGCCCTTGACGAACACATCCACCTTGCGCATGCCGTGCTCCATCGCACGCTTGGCTGCAAGTTCAGCAGCCTGCTGTGCGGCGAATGGAGTCGACTTACGCGTGCCCTTGAAACCAACCTGGCCGGATGACGCCGAAGCGATCACAGCGCCGGTCGGGTCCGTGATGGACACGATGGTGTTATTGAAGGTGCTCTTGATGTGAGCATGCCCGTGGGCAATGTTCTTCTTCTCTTTACGGCGTGGCTTCTTAGCCGATGCCGCGGCACGAGTCTTGGGAGGCATTCTTTTCCTTTTTAGTTCGAGGTCTTAGCTACCCGCGTTGACGACGGGCGCGGGGGTGGGTTACTTGCCGACCTTCTTCTTGCCGGCAACCGTCTTACGCGGACCCTTACGGGTACGCGCATTGGTGTGAGTGCGCTGACCGCGCACAGGCAGGCCGCGGCGGTGCCGAATGCCCTGGTAGGAACCAATCTCAACCTTGCGACGGATATCTGCCTGAACCTCGCGGCGCAGGTCACCCTCGACCTTGAACTGGGCATCGATGCAGTCACGTAAAGGAACCAGCTGCTCATCGGTGAGGTCGCGGACGCGCAAGTCGCCGCTAATACCAGTGACAGCCAAGATCTCCTTGGCGCGGCTTCGGCCGATGCCGAAGATGTAAGTGAGTGCGATCTCGAGACGCTTATCGCGTGGAAGATCGACTCCGACGAGACGTGCCATGGGCGTTAAACCATCCTTTAGGTTGTCATCCGGGCGTGTGGAGCGTTGTCAATCCTTACCGCCTCGTAAGGTCCCCGGCGTTCCGGCCCAGGGGTGTCGTTCCGCAACGGGCACTACTGCTGCGGATGTCGGACAACGCTTTGTTTAGTTATGGGACTAGCGAGATGCGAACAATCAGCCTTGACGCTGCTTGTGACGCACGTTCTCACAAATCACCATGACTCGTCCGTGACGACGAATCACCTTGCACTTGTCGCAGATTGCCTTGACGCTCGGCTGGACCTTCATGTGCTGCTTCTCCTGCTGTTTCTGCTACTAGTGCAATGCTTACTTGTACCGGTAGACGATGCGTCCGCGGGTTAGGTCGTACGGCGATAGCTCCACGACGACACGGTCGTCGGGGAGGATACGGATGTAGTGCATCCGCATCTTGCCGCTGATGTGTGCAAGCACTTTGTGGCCGTTTTCAAGTTCGACTCGGAACATCGCGTTTGGCAATGCCTCCGTGATCGTGCCCTCAAGCTCGATCGCGCCTTCCTTTTTAGCCATATGTAAGTGCTCGTACCCTTCGTTGGTGACCCGCAGTCACACCGGCAAGCCGGCGTTTGCGTCCTTTCGGCAGACATGCCGACAGGATGCGCCCGTTGGTAGGCGCAAAGGGAGAGGCTACCGCTAAGGCATTTCCCCTCACCACTCAGGGTCAACCACGAGCTGATGCGGGGCTGGCAATGCCCATGCGCGCAAAGGTTGCCGCTCCCCCATCTGGGGCGGTCAAAACCCAGGGGCCCTCGTCGGTGATGGCGACAGAGTGCTCCCAGTGGGCGGCCCGGGAAGCATCAGAGGTGACAACAGTCCACTGATCAGCCAGCACATCGGTATCAGCCGACCCGAAGGTGAGCATCGGCTCGATTGCCAGCGCCAGACCCGGCTTGAGCATCGGGCCACGGCCACCAGGGCCGTAATTCTCAACTGC
This sequence comes from Actinomycetota bacterium, assembly GCA_009923375.1. GTDB lineage: Bacteria > Actinomycetota > Actinomycetes > S36-B12 > UBA5976 > RFTO01. Next base: position 3,319 of record RFTO01000025.1, read on the forward strand.
GGGAGCCAAATGCATGGCAGTGCCGATGCCATGGCCGGTGTATTCCTCCAGGATGCCGTAATAGTGCGGCGCCTTGCGGACAACCGCCTCAATAGCCGCGCCGATGTCTGTGAGCCTGGCGCCCACCTGGGCAGCAGCAAGCCCCGCCCACATGGAGTCCCGGGTCACAGCCGACAGTGCTAAATCTTCTTGTGTCGCAGCGGAGTCACCGCCGACGATCACTGTGACCGCACTGTCGCCATGCCATTGGGTGCCGCGCGAATCCAGGATGTAGGCACCGCAGTCGATGCTGATGATGTCGCCGTCACGCAGTGGTTTGTCGTTCGGAATTCCATGCACCACCTCGCTGTTAACGCTGGTGCAGATGACCGCGGGATAACCGTGGTAGCCGAGGAAGGACGGAAGTGCGTTATGGCGGCGAATGACGGCCTCAGCGATTGAGTTCAGCTGCGCGGTGGTGACTCCATCACCGACCTGCTCTGACACTGCTGCGAGCGCCTCAGCGACAATCAAACCGGCTTTGCGCATCAGATCTAGTTGCGCCGGAGTCTTGATCTCTAGTGAGCTGCGCATGCGCATCATCATCGCCCTTTGCGCAGATCAGGAAACAGCGGCAACCAAGCGCGACGTCACATCGGCGATGTCGCCGATGCCGTCCACCTGGCGCAGCAGATTGCGTTGGCCGTAGACCTCCAGCAAAGGTGCGGTCTCAGCGGCGTACACCTCAAGCCGGCGGCGGATAACCGTCGGGTCGTCATCGCTGCGACCTTGATCGGCTGCGCGCTTGACCATGCGCTGTAGCAAAACCTCAGGCTGTGCATGTAATTCAACGACAACATCCAGGCCGATCCCTGCATCAGCGAGCATCGCATCGAGTTCGGAGACCTGGGCGGTGGTGCGGGGGTAACCATCGAGGATGAAGCCGTTGACGGCATCTTCCCAAGTTAAGCGATCGCGCACCATCGCATTAGTGACGTCGTCAGGGACGTACTCGCCTTTGTCCATGTACTCCTGGGCTTTGCGGCCCAGCGGCGTTCCCTGCGAGACGTTCGCTCGGAAGATGTCACCGGTGGAGATGTGGGGAATCGACAAACGCTGCGCGAGCAATGCCGCCTGCGTTCCTTTGCCTGCCCCAGGCGGGCCCATGAGCAGGATGCGCATTAGCGCCAGATCCCCTCATAGTTGCGTTGTTGCAACTGGCTTTCGATCTGCTTGACCGTGTCCAAACCGACACCGACCATGATCAGCAGCGAGGTGCCACCAAAGAGGAACCGGCCGCTGACATCCAGGGCGTTGTAGGCGACATATGGAACGGTGGCGATGGCCGCAAGGTACAGCGCACCAGGCAATGTGATGCGGTTCAGCACATAGCGCAGGTAGTCGCTGGTCGGCTTGCCAGCGCGAAGTCCGGGGATGAAGCCGCCGAACTTGCGCATGTCTTCGGCGGTGTCTTCTGGGTTGAAGGTGATGCCGACGTAGAAGTACGTGAAGAAGACGATGAGCGAGAAGTTGAAGATGAGATACATCGGGGCGCCCGAGGAGAAGTTCGCAGCAACCCACTGCGCGACAGCGTTTGTGGAGCCGCTCAACTGCACGAACAAGTTCGGCAGGTACAACAACGACGAGGCGAAGATGACGGGGATAACACCGGCTTGGTTGACCTTCAACGGGATGTAGGTCGAGGTGCCGCCAAATTCGCGGCGACCCACCATGCGCTTGGCATATTGAACCGGGATGCGGCGTTGCGCTTGTTCCACAAACACCACGAGAGCGATTGTCACCAAGCCGACAAGCAGGGTGAGACCAAGGACGATCTTGCCGTTAAGGCGGTAGATGTTCGCCAACTGGCTCGGGTAAGAAGAGATGATCGAGGTGAAGATCAGCAGGGACATGCCGTTGCCAACACCGCGGTCGGTGATGAGCTCGGCCAACCACATGACTCCTGCAGTACCGGCGACCATGACGACGAGCATCGACACCAACACCATCGGCGACTGGTCAGGAACGATTGCTTCCTGGCAGCTCGGGAAGATGCGGCCCGAACGGGCGAGGGCGATGATGCCGACAGACTGCAAAATCGCCAGACCAATGGTGAGGTAACGGGTGTACTGAACGGTCTGCTTCTGACCCTGCGCGCCTTCCTTCTTCAAGGCTTCAAGGCGCGGGATCACCACCGTCAGCAACTGAATGATGATGCTGGCGGTGATGTAAGGCATGATGCCGAGAGCGAACACGCTCAACTGCAGCAAGGCGCCACCGGAGAACATGTTGATCAAGCCGTAGAGCTGGTTGTCCGAAGCGCTCGCCGTGTCGATGCACTTCTGCACCGAGGCGTAACTCACTCCCGGGGTGGGGAGTAGCGAGCCGAAACGGAACAACGTGATGATCAACAGCGTGAACAACAGCTTCTTGCGCAGGTCAGGCGTCTTGAACGCCGAACTCAGCGCGTTAAGCAGTCCATTCATGGTGAGTCTCCGATCGCAGCCGCACTAAGCGGCAGTCGTCACAGGGTAGTGGCGGTGCCGCCTGCCGCGGTGATCTTCTCGACCGCCGCCTTCGAGAACTTGTGAGCAGTGATGGTCATAGAAACCGAGAGGTCTCCCTGGCCGAGGATCTTCACAAGCTCGCCGTCGTGCACAAGGCCCGCGGTGATGAGTGCGTCGACATCGATGACGCCGCCCTGCGGGAACACCTTGACCAACGTCGAGACGTTGATCGGCTGGTACTCCGTACGGAACGGGTTGGTGAATCCTTTGAGCTTCGGGGTGCGCATGTGCAGCGGAAGCTGCCCACCCTCAAAGCGTGCTGGCACCTGGTAACGAGCTTTCGTACCCTTGGTACCGCGGCCGGAGGTCTTACCCTTCGAGCCTTCTCCACGACCCACACGGGTTCGTGGCGTCTTGGCGCCAGGCGCAGGACGCAGGTGGTGAACCTTAAGTGTCATGTTAGTCAACCTCCTCGAGATGAATCAGGTGCGAGACGGCTGAGACCATACCGCGAATTTCTGGGCGATCTTCCTTCACCACGACATCGCCGATGCGCTTCAAGCCAAGTGAGCGCATGGTGTTGCGCTGCGCCGGGCTGCCGCCGATGGTGGACTTCTTCTGGGTGACCTTTAAACGTGGCATCAGTTCGCCGCCTCTGCTGCCATGGCGCGCAGCAATGCTGTTGGCGCCACCTCTTCCAGTGACTTTCCGCGGCGAGCAGCGATGCTCTCCGGAGTCTCCAGTAGGCGAAGTGCAGCGACAGTCGCGTGCACGATGTTGATGGCGTTGGACGAGCCCATGGACTTGCTCAACACGTCGTGGACGCCAGCGCACTCCAGCACGGCGCGAACCGGGCCACCGGCGATAACACCGGTACCAGGCGCAGCTGGGCGCAGCATGACCACGCCGGCAGCAGCTTCACCAGTGATCGGGTGAGGAATCGTTCCCTGGATGCGCGGGACTCGGAAGAGGCTCTTACGAGCTTCTTCGGTGCCCTTGGCAATCGCAGCTGGAACTTCCTTGGCCTTGCCGTAACCCACACCGACCATGCCGTTGCCATCTCCGACAACAACAAGTGCGGTGAACGAGAAACGACGACCACCCTTGACCACCTTGGCGACGCGGTTGATCGCGACGACGCGCTCGATGTAAGGACTCTTTTCCGGTGCAGCACCACGATTGCCGTCGCGACGATCACGACGCTCGCGTCCACCGGTGTTCTCAGAACGGCCCGCTGTTTGAGCCATAAGTTCTCTGCCTTCCTTCGCTTCGCTCGATCAGAACTCGAGCCCGCTTTCGCGAGCCCCGTCTGCCAGGGCCGCGACGCGGCCGATGTACTTGTTGCCACCGCGGTCGAAGACAACGGCAGAGACGCCGGCGTCCTTGGCGCGTGCACCAATGAGCTGACCAACCGATCGGGCCTTGGCGGTCTTGTCGCCGGTGGCCTTGCGGATGTCATCTTCCATGGTGGAGGCAGATGCCAGGGTCTTGCCCACGCTGTCATCGACAACCTGGACGAACACATGACGCGTGGAGCGGGTGACAACCAGACGCGGACGAGCCGCGGTGCCACTCACCTTCTTACGTAAGCGGTTGTGACGACGGCTGCGGGCCGTCGACTTCGCGCTACCGGAGCCAAGCTTGGCGACGACGCTCATTACTTCTTACCAGCCTTTCCAGCCTTACGGCGGACGACCTCATCGGAGTAGCGCAGACCCTTACCCTTGTAGGGGTCGGGCTTACGGAGTTTGCGCAGGTTGGCCGCAACCTCACCGACAAGTTGCTTGTCAATACCCTGCACATGGAACATCGTGGGGGTGTCCACCTGGAAGGTGATGCCCGACGGCGCCTCGATGGCGATCGGGTGGGAGTAACCGAGTGCGAACTCCAGGCCGTTGCCCTTCGCCGCAACGCGATAACCGGTTCCGGTGATTAGCAGGGTCTTGGAGTAACCATCGGTGACGCCCTTGATCATGTTGGCGATCAAGGTGCGACTCAGACCGTGCAGCGAGCGACTCATGCGCTCGTCATTCGGGCGGACCACTGAGACGGTGCCGTCTTCTGCGCGCTCGAGGGTGATCGGTGCAGCGACCGTGTGCGACAACTCGCCCTTGGGTCCCTTCACGTGGACATTCGGACCCTCGATCGTCAATGTGACGTTCGATGGAACCGGAATCGGCATGCGACCAATACGTGACATGTCAATCCTCCCGACTACCAGACGTAGGCGAGGACTTCCCCACCCACGCCCTTCTTTGCGCACTGACGGTCAGTCAGAAGGCCGGTTGAGGTGGAGATAATCGCCACGCCCAAACCACCCAAGACCTTCGGCAAGGTGGTGCTCTTTGCGTAAACGCGCAGTCCCGGCTTGGAGACGCGCTTCACGCCGGCAATCGAACGCTCGCGGTTCGGACCGTACTTGAAAGTAATTGTCAGAGTGCGACCCACAATGTCATCACTGGTGGTGAAGTCGGCGATGTAACCCTCTTGCTTGAGGATCTCGGCGACACCCACCTTGATGTTCGAATGTGGCATCGACACCAGTTCGTGATATGCACGACTGGCATTGCGGATACGCGTGAGCATGTCCGCAATCGGGTCTGTCATCGTCATGGCCGTCCGGCCTTTCTCACTGCAGTTTCCGCCGAAGCGGACTTACGGTGCGTGTTGAGGGGTTGAGTTACCACGAAGACTTCGTGATTCCAGGAAGCTCACCGGCGTGTGCCATCTCGCGGAAGCAGATGCGGCACAGACCGAACTTGCGGTAAACCGAATGCGGACGTCCGCAGCGGTTGCAGCGCGTGTAACCACGCACCTTGAACTTGGGCGTACGAGCCGCCTTCACCTTCAGAGAAGTTTTAGCCATCTTTAGTTCTCCTTGAACGGGAATCCGAGGAGGCGCAGAAGTGCGCGACCCTCATCGTCGGTGTTGGCGGTGGTGACGACAGTGATGTCCATACCGCGGACCCTGTCGATCGAATCGATCGAGATCTCGTGGAACATCGACTGCTCATTCAAGCCGAAGGTGTAGTTGCCGCGGCCGTCGAAGTGCTTGTCGCTCAACCCACGGAAGTCACGAATACGCGGCAGCGACAACGTCAGCAGACGGTCCAGGAACTCCCACATGCGGTCCGAACGCAGGTTCACGTGGCAACCAATCGGCATGCCCTCGCGAAGCTTGAACTGCGCGATCGACTTGCGTGCGCGAGTGACCTGCGGCTTCTGGCCGGTGATCGCGGTGATGTCGCGGATGGCGCCTTCAATCAACTTGGAGTCACGAGCTGCCTCGCCGACACCCATGTTGACGACAACCTTCACAACACGCGGAACCTGGTTGACGTTCTTGTAACCGAACTGCTCCTGCATTGCCGCGACGATCTCTGCGCGGTAACGCTCCTTGAGTCGGGGCATGGTCGCCGTCGCCATCAGATGTCCTTCCCTGTGCGCTTGCTGACGCGCACCGGCCGAGTTGTCTCGTGGGTGCTGCCGTTGGCGCGGGTCTTCTCAGCCTTCTCGCGGCGGATGCCAGTGCGGGTGGGCTTGCCTGTGTCGTCCAACACCATCGCATTGGAGATGTGGATGGGAGCCTCAGTCGTGATGATGCCGCCAGACTGCGCACCACGGATACCTTCGCCGACCTTGGTGTGCTTCTTGATGCGGTTGACACCCTCGACGATGATGCGGTTCTGATCGACAATCACCTGGATAACGGTGCCGATGACACCCTTGTCCTTACCGGCGATGATCTGAACCTTGTCGCCCTTACGAATCCTCGCCATCACAAAACCTCCGGAGCTAGCGAAATAATCTTCATGTACTTCTTCTCGCGCAGCTCGCGGCCAACTGGCCCGAAGATACGCGTTCCACGCGGCTCACCATCAGCCTTGAGGATGACAGCCGCATTCTCATCGAAGCGGATGTACGAGCCATCGAGGCGGCGGCGTTCCTTGCTGGTGCGAACGACAACCGCCTTGACGACGTCACCCTTCTTCACCGCACCGCCGGGAATGGCATCCTTCACCGAACAAACGATGACATCACCGATGCCGGCGTAACGGCGGGCTGATCCACCCAGGACGCGGATGCATAACAGCTCCTTCGCCCCGGTGTTGTCCGCAACGCGAAGTCGCGACTCTTGTTGAATCACTGTGCTCTCCTTGTGGTGACTCGCCTAGCGGCGCGTCACTTCGCCTTTTCGATGATCTGCACTACTCGCCAACGCTTAGTTGCCGAGAGTGGACGGGTCTCCATGATCAACACGCGGTCGCCAATGCCACAGCTGTTGGTCTCGTCGTGCGCCTTCAACTTGTTCGTGCGACGCATAACCTTGCCGTAAAGCGCGTGCTTGAACTTGTCTTCCACCGCGACGACGATGGTCTTATCCATTTTGTCGCTGACGACGCGGCCCTCGCGGACCTTGCGCTCAGAACGCTCGATTGCCTCGCTCATGCGGCACCTCCCACAACTGGCTGGACGCTGACGATGCCAAGCTCGCGCTCGCGCATCACTGTGTAAATACGGGCGATCTCCCTGCGCACGGCCAGCAAGCGGCCGTGGCTCTCCAGCTGGCCGGTGGCCGCCTGGAAACGGAGGTTGAAGAGCTCTTCCTTGGCTTCGCGCAACGCAACAACTAGTGCGTCGACGTCCATGGAGCGCAGCTCTTCAGCGGTTTTTGTGGTTGCCATCAGATGTCACCCTCTTCCCGAGCGATGATGCGGCACTTCATCGGAAGCTTGTGAGCAGCGCGCGTGAGTGCCTCACGTGCAGTTGCCTCGTTCGGAAACGAAAGCTCGAACATGACACGGCCTGGCTTGACGTTCGCAACCCACCACTCCGGTGAACCCTTACCAGAACCCATGCGGGTCTCAGCAGGCTTCTTCGTCAGCGGACGGTCAGGATAAATGTTGATCCAGACCTTTCCACCACGACGGATGTGG
>RFTO01000241.1 GCA_009923375.1 Actinomycetota bacterium
TGCACATCACATGCAACAGTGGGGAGGAGCGCACGTGAGGCAGCGTGGAGCCGGCGGAATCGGCGGAATCGGCGGAATCAACCTGCGCGGCGTGGTCGACCTAGGTGCTATCGCTGCTGCAAAGGCAGCAGCAGAGCAAGCGGCGGCCCGCGCCGCTGACGGTCTGCCCACAGCCGTTTTTGATGTTACCGAGGCGACATTTGAAGCGGAAGTGTTGGAGCGCTCCAAGCTCAACCCCGTGGTGATTGACCTGTGGGCGGCGTGGTGTCAACCATGTAAGTCACTGTCTCCAATCCTGGAGCAGGTCGCGGAAAGTTACAACGGCGCGATCCTGCTTGCCAAGGTTGATGTGGATGCAAACCCGACGATCTCGCAAGCTTTTCGTGTGCAGTCCATCCCGGCTGTCTTCGCTGTGATCAATGGGCAGGTGCTGCCGCTCTTCACCGGTGCAGTGCCGCAAACCCAGGTGAAGCAGGCGTTCGAGATCGTGTTGCAGCAGGCACGACAACTCGGTGTGCCCTGTGCGGACTTCAACGGTGTTGCTGCAGACGTGACTGCAGAAGTAACCGCGGGCGATGTAGGTAATGGGTCACTTGAGGCTCAAGATGACGGAGATCCACGCTTCGAGGCGGCAATGAACGCGATCGATGCTGCTGATTGGGATGCGGCAAAGTCGGCCTATGAATCTGTCTTAGCCACCGATGCCACCGATCGCGATGCAAAGATGGGTGTTGTCTTGGTCGGGTTGCTGAGTCGACTTGGCGATGCTGATCCAGACGCGCTTGTGGCGACTGCGATGTCATCGCCAACGGATCTGCAGTCGCAATTCGATGCAGCGGATGCCTTGGCTATCAACGGTCGCTATGACGAGGCATTCGCTGTGATGCTCGCCGCGGTGAGAGCAAACGTCGCAGATGAACGCAACCGGGCGCGTGCGCACATGGTTGAGCTCTTCGACTTGGCCGGCGACGAGGAGCCATCAGTTCAGCCCGCCAGAGTTGCACTGGCTAACGCGTTGTTCTAGTGCGGATGAACCTCCCGCGGGACTTTCGATGTGTGTTCTATGCGCTTAGTCTCGTTGCCAGATCCACCGGTCAGACTTTGCGGAACCACACGGTTGCCAGCGGTGGAACGGTGATGACTGCCGAGGCTGATCTGCCTAGATGCGGGATGCCTTCGGCCTCGATGCGCCCATGGTTGCCCACATTCGACCCGCCGCCATAAACCGACGAATCAGTGTTGAGCACCTCTTCCCACACTCCGGCACTGGGCAGAGCCAGCCGCCACCCGTCGCGAATAACTGGCGAAAAGTTACAGACCACCGCAACCTGGCCACCGCTGGAGTCTTTACGCAGGAAGGCGATCGTGTTCTCATCTGCCGCATCCGAAAGTAGCCATTCGAAACCCGCTGGGTCGTTGTCAAACTCCCAGAGTGCTGGTGTCGCCCCGTACACAGCGTTCATGTCGCGTACACACCGCTGTATCCCGCGATGGTCCTCGTGGTCGGTGAGCCACCATTGCAAGCCGGCCTCTTGCGACCATTCCTGCCATTGGCCGAACTCGGTGCCCATGAAAATCAACTGCTTGCCGGGATGGGACCACATGTAGCCGAGGTAGGCGCGCAAAGTCGCCTGCTTCTGCCAGTAATCGCCCGGCGCACGGTCCACCAGTGAGCCTTTCCCATGCACAACTTCATCGTGTGAGATCGGCAGCACGAAGTTCTCCGACCATTGGTAAAC
>RFTO01000242.1 GCA_009923375.1 Actinomycetota bacterium
CGCTCGCGGCCACGAATCTGTGCGCAGTGAGGTGGTGGAAGATGTGATGTTGGCCCGCTCGATAAAGCTGGCTGGTGGACGCGTTGCCATCACCCCCGCACCACACATTGCATCCTGCGAGATGTACCCAGACGCGCCTTCCTTGATCGAGGGCTACACGAAGTCCTTGTGGCGTGCATTCGGCGGGCGATTTGGCGCTGTCGCTGTGGCAGCCTTGTTTCTGATGCAGTTCATAATGCCCTGGGTGGGGATGTTCACCGCACCGCCATCAAGCCTGCTGTGGTGGTTGTGTATCGGCGGGGTCTTAGCGGGTTTGTTCGGTCGGGTAGTCGCGGCTCTCGTGTGCCATGAACGACCATGGCTAGCAATCACGCATCCACTCTCGATCTTGGTGTTCGTCTGGCTGGTGGCAGAATCCTTACGGCGCAAGGCAAACGGGCAGTTGCAGTGGAAAGGGCGCGCACTCGTATGAGCCGGATCATCGTCATCGGCGCCGGGATGGGCGGCATGGCTGCCGCAGCGCGCTTGGCTGTAAAGGGCCACAGCGTCACTGTGGTGGAACAAGCGGCGACTTACGGCGGCAAGCTCGGGGTGTACGAACGCGATGGTTTCGTGTTCGACACAGGCCCGAGTCTTATGACCTTGCCGGCGGTCTACCGAGACCTATTCAACAAGACAGGCAAGCCGCTTGAGGAATCGATTGATTTAATTGAGCTAGAGCCATCCTTCCGCTACCGCTGGACCGACGGCAGCACTGTGACGATGCCCGGAGCGGATACAGCCAGAGCCGCTGCTGCTTTGCAAGCAGGGCTCGGTGGAAGCAATGCCGAGGATTGGAACGCACTGATGCGCCATGCGGCGCGAATGTGGGATCTGACGCGGCCGATGTTCTTGGAGCAGCCGCTTGCAGGATTGCGATCGATTCTGCCGATGATGCGTGACCGCACCAACGCAAAGGTGATGACGCCGTGGTTGAGTTTGCGAGGTATCGGAAAGAAGTATCTGAGTGATCCACGAACAGCGATGCTGCTCGATCGTTACGCCACCTACACCGGTAGCGACCCCCGCAAGGCCACCTCGGCCTTGGCCACCGTGCCGTACATGGAACAGACCTTCGGCGCTTTCCATATCGCTGGCGGCTTGCGCTCCCTGGGCACTGCCTTGTTCAACCGCTGCATCGAGCGCGGCGTGACATTCGAATTTAGCCTGCCTGTCACCGCAATCACCCGCGGAGCAGACGGTGCAGTGACTGGCGTCGACACGGCGACCGGGCACCTACCCGCCGATATCGTGGTGGCGAATGTGGATGCCCGCCAACTCGCGCAAACGCTGATGCCTGATGAGAAATCGTTGCAGCCAGCATTGCGTCAGCAGCAGTCGCTCTCGGGATTTTGCATGTATCTCGCGGTCGAGGGGAAGACCCCAGAAGTTGCACACCACAACGTGTGGTTCGCCGATGATTACGACGCCGAGTTCGACTCAATCTTCGGCGTCGGTAGGCACAGCAGCGGCGCCCGCCCGATCGACGACCCGGTGATTTACGCATGCGTCCCGCAGGATGAGTCGATGGCACCGGCTGGATGCGAGTCCTGGTTCTTGTTGATCAATGCCGCACCACACTCCACCGAGAAGAGCCGCAGTCATGTGAACTGGGAGGCCCCTGGGTTGGCTGAGGCCTATGCCGAGCGCATCTTGGATGTCCTCGCCGCCCGCG
>RFTO01000243.1 GCA_009923375.1 Actinomycetota bacterium
TAAGAAACCGACGAGTAAGAAACCGACGAGTAAGAAACCGACGAGTAAGAAACCGACGAGTAAGAAACCGACGAGTAAGAAACCGACGAGTAAGAAACCAACTGCCACAACATCCAGCCGAAAGCCCTCTAGCACCCGGTCGACAAGTCGCCCATCAACCACGGTGTTGCCGAGTTCTTCCACGCGGTCGGCGACACCAACGACTTCCTCCACGTCGCCGCTGTCTCCATTTCGTGGAGTGTCATCGGGCTATCAATCACTTTTCGCGAAGTGGTCAGCCGCGAGTGTGACTGCAGTGACAATGAATGGCTCAGCAGCGGCGAAGTTCGCCGGCGCGGTTCCGGCAAGCACATCATTTACAGCACCTGCCGCTGACAAGTTAGCGATTGCGATGCTCAGGCGCCTGCCTTCGACAGACATCGCTCGAATCTCCGTGGTGGGGGCGGGTGGTGACGGAGTGCGCTCCTATGTGGCAGCTTCGCTGGTGGGTGCGCCGATCATGCTCGTCAACAGCAAGCCATCGTTGGAGTTTCTTCAATGGCTGAGCAAGACCGCAGTCGTGAACGAGGTCCGCTACTACGGGTCGCCGGCCGCGATTCCAGTTCGCGGATATGACAGCGTTGTGGCTGCAATGGCAGTAGCGCAGCAAGCGACAACCAGCCCGAGCCCAAGCCCGACTGGTTCGTCAAGTGAAAGTCCGTCATCAAGCAGTAGCACCACCCCATCAAACAGCGCCAGCGGTAGTGCAAGTTCGAGCCCGACTGCATCACCGACGACATCACCGACTCCACCGACGGCGATCCCGGCTGCGTTTGTTGTCAACGGCAGTGGCTTCGGACATGGCGTCGGTCTTTCGCAATACGGCGCACAAGCGCAAGCACTTGTCGGGCGCACTGCTTCTCAGATCGTCAGTTTCTATTTCACTGGGTCTTCGGTTACGCCGGTGCGGGACGATCACATCATCGCGGTGAACCTTTTGCACCACGTCACTCGAGTGAGCTTGCAGCTTCACACAGTGGACAACACCCCAAGCGTTCCAGTCGACGATGCGGGAGCCGTTGGCGATTTCGTCACATCAAGTCGCAGCAAGCTCACCTCCAAAGATGCCCGCTACCGATTCGATCTGGGTGGCACAGCGGCAAAGCCAACACTTGTGATCACGCAAATTGCGGCGAATGGAAAGCAGTCCACCTTCATGACCACCGGCGCGGTGACCCTGCACTGGGGAGGCACCCGCAATCCGGCTCGTGCGGGAGATGTGCCCGCGTATGTCGATCTCGCGGGCCCTGGTGAGGCCCTGCACGATGGCTATGGCCGTTATCGCTATGGCGACTTGCGAATTGCTGCTGTGTCATATGACGATAACGGCACCACCAAAGCCAGTATCGAAGTTGCGAACAATGTGCGACTCCACGACGAGTACCTCCGCGGTATCGGCGAGGTGCCGGCGAGTTGGCAACCCGCCGCGTTGCAGGCACAGGTCATCGCTTCCCGCGGTTTCGCGTTGGCTGCTGCACAAACCAAGATCAAGTACGGCTGCGCGTGTCAGCTGTATGACGGTACGACCTCGCAGGTGTTCGCAGGCTGGATGCGCGAAGCGGGATATTCCGCGTCCCAGACAATCACGCGGGCAGCAGAGTTAGGGATTCGCTTACCGGCCGCGATCATTGGAAGTTCATTGGCGACCCCAGCAACGACCCCAGGTGCAGCCC
>RFTO01000244.1 GCA_009923375.1 Actinomycetota bacterium
CGACGTAACTCCTCGGTGCCGCGCAAATACACGTGCTGGACGTCCCCGCGGCTCAGGTCGCTCTCAGCGTGGAGCATGACCCGCACAACCCTCGGCATTGCGCCCACAACATCAATTTCGGTAGCACATAGCAAAGGCACATCGGTTAAGCCGGCCCTTCGGACAGCTGCTGCGGGGAAGGCGCAGTGCAAATCAGGAGTGTTCGTGAGGAACATGCTGACAAGGGCGTCGGTGTGTAGGTCGTTTCGGCGGAGAATCTCCGCCACAAGCTCACTGACCGCTTCCTCCATCTCGATTGCGTCGTCAGCTTGTAAGTGCGTGGCGCCGCGGAAGCCTCGTAGCATCGCGCCCCCTGCCTTTACGAAACCGCCCGAATCATGGCTGGAAAAGAGGAAACCCGCGGACTCATACTCCGCGGGTTCAAGATTAGTCTGGCAGCGACAACAACGTATATGGGTTTGCCACGCAGGAACCCCTGCCGCGTGTCACCCGCATCTGATTGGATAGTGCTAGCCGCAGATTCGGGGGCGGGGAGCGTACGGAGGGACACATGAGCGACAACGCCGACAGCCGACCAAATCCCCTTGAAGGCCCCGACGAGCGTCCACCTGGCCAGCTACCCGAAGGGGTGGATCCGACCACAGTGAACCTGCAAGATGCCAGCGAAGACCTGCTGTGGAAGGTGCTCCCGCATGTCGAGGGGTGAGGCGCTGTACATCCTCGGGTCGCGGCTAGCGCGTAATGAGCGCTGGGATCAAGCGGTGGTGTGCGCTGAAGAATCCATCGACGAGTGGGAGAGCGCAGACAATCACAGCGCGATGGTGCACGGGCTGCTCGCCTCGGCATCGTGCCGCGCTCAACTCAACGATCTCGCCGAGGCTCTGGCTCATTACGAGCGAGCGATTCCCCTGCTGCAGGAGTACGGGCCTGAAACTGAGTTGATCGAGGCGCACGCCAATGTGGCCATGGTTCTTGAGGAGATGGGCGAGCTGGAGCAGGCGCACTCCCACCTCCTGGCCGCACTAGATCGGGCAGAGCGGCTTGAGGAGCCAATTGCTGCCGCGGACATTCACGAGAACTTAGCCCGCACCGCTCGCCTCATGGATGCCGATACCTCTGTCGTGTACAGCCACCTCATCGCCGCCCGGCAGTTGTATGCGAGTGCGAAGACGCTGGACAAAGTGCTCCAAGCTAACGACTCGCTCGCCCGCCACTTTGACGAGATGGGCGAGTTCACGACCTCGCTGACTTACCTTGAAGAGAACATTCATATCGCTACGTCCTTGGGTCGGACCGAGACCATCGGCACTGCGCACTACCGCTATGCGGGCGCCTTACGCCTGTGTGATCGAGCTGAGGATGCATTCCTGCATATCAATTCAGCACGTGAGAATCTGCAGTCCACAGGTGACCATGAACGAGTGCTGTGGTGTGATCTTGAGGAATTGTGGTGCCTTCAACGGCTTGGCCGGCGTAAAGCAGCAGCCGACTTACTGAAGCGACTCTGGGTTACCGCTCGCATCATCGGCGGCGCATCCGAGGTGCAATCCGTGGCCACGGATGTCTACGTGGATGCGCTGAGTCGCCAAGAGACGCAGGAGCGCATGGGCATCTGCCAACAGGCGATTGCGTGGGCGCGTGAGCACGATGACGACGCGCGCTCCGATGTATTGATTCAGCAGTTCACTATTGAGATGACTCTCACATTGATC
>RFTO01000245.1 GCA_009923375.1 Actinomycetota bacterium
GGCCAACAACAATTTGTCTGGCTCAGTCGCACTTGCGACTGCGATCGCAACTGAACCTTCAAACTGTGCAACTGTTTCACGAAATGCTTCTGTCAAATTCTTCGTCGTCGCCAACTTGTGCGCTGCAAAAAGTCCCGCTTCGATCTGACGCGCGAGGGTGACCTCCATCTCGGCGTTGAGCAGGCTCACCTTGCCGATCTGCTTCAGGTAGTCCTTAACAGGGTCAGCGGTGGCACCGGCTGTGACAACCGTCTGAACTGGCTCGTCGGTGTCATCAACTTCAGAAATCTCAAATGAGTCGTCTTCGGGCTTCTTCTCTGGAGTCGTCTCGTCCTTGTCAATCTCGTCGATGGCTTCGGTGATCTCGGCCTCAAGTTCCTTCTCAAGCACCTCGGCAACCTTGAGGATTACTTCCTCATCCTCGTCAATAGCGATGACGGGGAGATCCTCATCGTCGATCATCTCCACATCGTCGGCGGCGGATGTTGACTTGCCTCCGCGCTTCGCTGAGGGAGACGACTTGGTAGCAACCTTCTTCGCTGCAGGCTTCGCAGTTGGCGCGACCTTCTTCGCGGCGGGCTTGGCAACGGCCTTCACAGGCTTCGTGGCCCCGGGCTTGACCGCAGATTTTGCAACTGCCTTCGCAGGCTTAACCGCGGGCTTGATTGCCTTCACTGCTGACTTAGCAGCGGGCTTCGCAGCGGGCTTCGCAGCGGGCTTCGCAACAACCTTCTTCGCTGCTGGTTTAGCAGCTGCCTTCGCAGGCTTAACCGCGGGCTTGACTGCCTTGGCAGCGGGCTTAGCAACAACCTTCTTGGCAGCGGGCTTAGCAACGGGCTTTTTCGCTGCGGGCTTAGCAACGGGCTTCTTCGCTGCGGGCTTGACTGCGTGGTTTGCCGCCGGCTTCGCTGCCGGCTTAGCAGCGGGCTTAGCAACCGACTTCTTCACTAAAGCCTTGGCCACCGGCTTCTTCACGGCAGGTATCGCAGCAGCCTTGGCCACCGGCTTTTTTGCTACAGCCTTTGTTGGCACGCGAACCTCACTTCTTACGGGAGATGGACACCTAAGGAAATAGCCCGTGTCAAGTCCCAACTGTTAGCAAGGGACGGAAATTCCCGTTCTTGCCGACTTACCTGGGACCCAACTGCGGGCGGTTGTATTGTAACGCCACCCTCAGCACCCCGCAGCGGACGGGCATTGCCATGCCACAACCCGCGTGAAGGCAGGGAGCACTCGAACACGAGCAACTGCGGACTGGTGCAGGTCAGGGTGAACCTGGAGCGGCTTGAGTGAGTCCACCCGAAATATCGCAGCCCACGACACTTGGAGCGTCATGAGATGCTCTCCACTACTCAACCAGGTGTGCGAGAACCGTGAACTCCTCACCTGCTTCGGTGGCTCAGCTCCCCACCTCACGGTCCATGTTGGCACCGCTTCCACAACCACAGCGTGCCCCAAAATCTCCATCGTGAACCGTTGTCGGCCGCCGGGCTGAATGGTCAGAATTGTCTTGGCTCCGCGCACAACCACTGTGCGATCAATTCCCAGACTCAGCGGCGGCAGATGGCGGTGCTGTTCTGCTGCGATCGCACTGTCGAAGTGCTTGCGCGTGATGGGTCCGCGAGCACCGAAGCAGCTGGAACCTATGTAATGCAGTTCCTCCCCGGCTTGTGCGGAGTAATAGATCTTGAGTCGCCGCGTACCTGTCGGG
>RFTO01000246.1 GCA_009923375.1 Actinomycetota bacterium
TGCCGTGACTGCGTGGCGTAGTCGTCATCGATGGCTTGCCGACCGCATCTGAGTCGCGCGTGATGGACATTAACGCCGTCGTTCAGCAGGCCATTACTTGCGTTTGTAGGCTGGGGGCATCATGAATGCGCGAGTAAGGGCACCTGAGCTCATCGGTGAAGGCGGCTGGATTAACACCGGCGGCGCACCGCTGGACATCGCATCGCTGCGCGGAAAAATCGTGATCTTGGACTTCTGGACTTTCTGTTGCATCAACTGCTTGCATGTGCTCGATGAGCTTCGTCCGATCGAGGAGAAATACTCCGACTGCCTGGTGACCATCGGCGTGCACTCGCCGAAGTTTGTGCATGAGGCCGATCACGATGCACTACTTGCGGCAGTGGAGCGCTACGAAGTGCACCACCCAGTGCTCGACGATCCAAAGCTCGTGACCTGGCAGGCATTCGCCGTACGCGCATGGCCAACCTTGGTGGTGATTGATCCGCAGGGTTATGTCGTGGGGCAATTCTCGGGAGAGGGCCACGGGCACGCGATTGACAGCTTGGTCGCGCAACTCGCGCAGGAGCACGAAGCCAAGGGAACGCTGAATCGAGGAGCGGGGCCGTATGTGCCACCGCCGGCGCCTGCGACTCAGCTGCGCTTCCCTGGTAAAGCCGTATTGCTCGTGGACGGACATCTACTCGTATCCGATTCTAAAAACCATCGACTGGTGTTCATGGATGCTGCCGGTGTGGAGATCCTCGCAACTGTCGGCGACGGAGTGCGCGGGTTGATTGATGGTGACGCGGCGTCAGCGCGCTTCAGTGAACCCAGCGGCTTTGCTGTGTTACCTGACGAGGTGGCCAAAGGCTGTGGTTACGACATCGTGGTGGCTGACACTGTTAACCACGCGCTGCGCGGAATCTCGCTTGCGGATTTGAATGTCCGCACAGTCGCGGGCACAGGTCAGCAGTGGATGCAGGGAGATGCCCTACCAGTTGCCGCAGAGTCGGTTGCAGCACTATCAGTTCCTTTGAGCAGCCCGTGGGATGTCATCTGGTCGCCTGCGCATGAGAAGGTCATCATCGCCATGGCGGGGATCCACCAGTTATGGTCATTTAATCCGCGCGATGCGACGGTAAGTGTCTTCGCCGGCACCACCAATGAGGGCCTGATGGATGGCGATTGCTCGAATGCTTGGTTCGCGCAAACCTCCGGGCTTGCGGTGGATCCAGAAGGAACTGTGTGGTTGGCTGACTCTGAGACCTCCTCACTGCGGCGCATCACCAACGGCGTGGTCACCAGTGAGATTGGCCGTGGGCTTTTTGATTTCGGCCATAAAGATGGTGCCGCGCAGGATGCTTTACTCCAACACCCACTTGGTGTGGCAGTTCTGCCCGATGGCTCCATCGCGGTGGCAGACACTTACAACGGCGCCATCCGACGGTTTGATCCAGCCACCAAGCAGGTAAGCACCATCGCGACCGGTTTAGCTGAGCCCAGCGATGTTGTGGTGATGCCCGATGAGCAGCGAGGCTTCATCTTGCTGGTCGTTGAGTCCGCTGCACATCGGCTGACCTTTGTGCCCTTGCCGGATGAGGCCACCATCGTCGGCGGCATTGCTTACCGCACTCAACGCCCGCAGATGGACGTGCTCGCGGGCGCGGCAGTTATTCGCACACCGTTCACTCCGCCGGCAGGGCAGAAGCTTGATGACCGCTATGGACCGAGC
>RFTO01000247.1 GCA_009923375.1 Actinomycetota bacterium
GGTTCGCCGAGGGCGACGTGCTGCTGCGCGCGGAGCGAGCTGTCGCTGCCGCCCTGAAACATGCTTCACCAGGTTGGGCAGCGCTCGGCTGGTTCATTGATGTGAGACCGATTCGCTGGGTTGCAGCACTCGGTTACCGCATCATCTCGCGCTACCGTCACTTGCTACCCGGCTCCACCGACGCCTGCCGACTGAAATAATCGACGTAATCGCGCGGGTGCTCGCTCCTGCACACGATCTGCCCTGATCCGCTCAGTCGTAAGGGTAATGAACCTTGATTGATGAACCGCCGCCATGATCGAAGTCGCCCGGTCGCACATCGATCCCTGTAGGCAACGCCTGCTGGAGTGACTCCACGTGCGTGATGAGCCCGACCAGTCGACCTGTCTGCTGCAAGCGGTCGAAAATGTCCACAACGGCATCACGCGAGGGGCCGTCGAGGGCGCCAAAACCTTCATCGATGAACAGCGCATCCAGACTGCGGCGAGATCCCATCGCCACCACATCCGCCAGGGCGAGAGCTAACGCGAGGGCGGCCTTGAAAGTCTCTCCGTTGGACAAGCCGCGCACACTGCGCGATTTGCCTGTCTCCGCGTCGAAGACGAGTAACTCAAGCCCGGATTGCCCGACGTTGGTCTCCGCCTCCTCTGCAACTGACAACTGGTAGCGGCCATTGAAAAGACCATTCATCTGCACATTGGCTTGAGCAACCACCTGACGCAGATAATACGCCAGCACCCATGTCTCGAGCTTGATCCGCTGAGCGCCCACAGCACCTTGGCCGCTGCACACCTTGTAGAGAGTTTCGATCTCCTCGAGGAGTTTGCGGGTCCGTGACACATCAAGCTCGAACTTTTCGAATTGCTTGCGGGTCCGTTGCACATGCTCAAGAGATTGCTGCACCTGCGCCGCGGCATCGCGCACCTCATCGGCTCGCTTCTTCGCAACGGAAGCCTGATCACGTAAATCTGCGGTGTCCGGCAGTTCGGTGGGGCGGCCGGATTTTCTGTACTGCTCGATCAAGGCGTTGCACTCAAGCCGCAACTTCGCTCGGGAGTCCAGGCTCGCCCGGATCTCAGCGACTGCCCTAGGGGGTTTCACCAGCGCAAGGGCTGACTGCACATCTGCAGCACCAAGTTGCTTCACCAAAGGCGCGGCCATGCGGGCAGCAGAGACTGCGGCCGCAGCCTGTGCATTGCTGAAGTCAACGGCATCCACCGCAGCGCTGACCGCTGCTATGAACTCATCCCATACGCCCGCATCGAATAGGAAGTCCTCAATCGCCCCATGCTTCTTGATAAATGCCGAGAGAGCCTTCTTGAAGGCTGGTTCACGTGAGAGCACGGCCTGCGAAGCCTTCACGATTCCCGAAAATTCCTGCAATGTCTTGTTCGCCTCGGCTGTGTCGACCTTGATGGTCTCTCGGCGTTCATCCAACTCTTCCAGTCGATCCACTCCGATTTGAAGTTCTTCGGCTTCGGCTGTTCGTTTCTCGATCTCAGCGCCCACCACATCTGCAGCACGAGCCGTCGATGCGGACTGACGACCCTCAATGGTGTCGACGTCCTTGTTCGCCGCCGCCAATGCTTTCGTCGATTCTGCGTGAGTCAGGCGCAAGGATTCAATGTCAACCTCACCCGCACTTTTCCGCTTCTTCGCGGGTTTGGGGTGCTCACAAGCTCCACAGGTTGGGCAAGGCGAACCCTCTTT
>RFTO01000248.1 GCA_009923375.1 Actinomycetota bacterium
GCGCGGTGACCTTCGCCTACCTTCCCGACTCAAGTGTCAAATGGAGTCATTGGTTCACACTTGCTGGAGTTCCCAGCATTCCGACGGGCACGGTCATCGCTGCAGCTGGAATCGGCAGCACCGCCGCGATCTCCTGGGTGGATGGGAGCGGTCATGTGCAGATCGCCACATGGACGGTGGGCCAGAAACAAGCCGCAGTTGTGGCTGTGTCTGGGCCCCGATCCGGACCGATGCTCAGCTCCACATCAGTCAGCCGGCTTAATACTGTGTCGCCAAATGCCATGACGCTCACGTTCACCGGGCCTGCAGGTGTGTATCGCGTGGCCATTAGCTTCGACAGCGGCGTCACCATCGGCCAGCCCGACGCACCTTCGGCCCCAGGAGTCAGAACCACAGTGCCTGCGGCCCTGGAGTTCAACGACGGTGGTTGGGCGTTCGCGGACGTGGTGACATCTCGCCTGCGGTTCATCCCCACGCCTTAAGCGCGCTTAACCGCGCGGGCGTTCGCGGACGTGGTGACATCTCGCCTGCGGTTCATCCAGCCTTAACCAGCGTTAAGCGCGCGGCCAAGCGACGTAAGCGGTTCCACGTACGTGCAGCACTGGGCCCGCGGCGTGGATGAGGAAGGCCTGACCCTTATTCGCAGTCAAGCCCGACTCGGGATCGTGAATGCTTCCGTCATACGCAAGTGCGATGGCATCTGCGTGCGGAATGGTGATCTCGGCGTCAACGACTTTCATGACGGCGAACGGCGCAGTATCAGGCGCGAATGGTTCGCCGAGCACCTCGCCGATCGTTGGAGTCAATGCTGGATTGCTGATGGAGAGAGCTGCGTCCACGGCGATCGTCTTCGGCGTCAATCCGAGCCGCAGTACGTTGTCACTTGCGGCCATCACCTCGATACCCAATCCGTTGACATAAGCGTGAACACTGCCTGCCGGGACATACATCGCCTGCCCCGGCTGCAGAGTGCGAGGCTTCAACATGAAGGCGACGAGCACCGCTGTATCTGTCGAGTACGCATCAAGCACCTGGCGCATAATCCGCGCTTCGTCAGCCGGCAAAGCAGCGCACAACCCATCGAGGTCCGCGTCGCGCGGAGATGTCAGCAGGAGGTGGATCGCCTTTAAGTGACCACTATCTCGCAAGGCGTCGACCACATCCGCGCAGATTGGGCCGGCAGCCTCGAAGACAGCTGCCGCTTCCTCCACACAGCGCAATCCGGCGAGAACATCAAATGACTCCACTGCGATCAACATCTCGTGCTTGATGCCCTCATCGGATAACAAGGCTGCAGTCGCACTGTCGGTGAGCAACCGGCGCACGCCATCGCCATCGGGGTGCACCTGGATGGACAGCGGTGAGGCAGCTGCGAGAATCTTCATGAGCAGAGGTGCGTGGCCCGACGCGGTGGCTTTGCCGGCAACATGCTCTGATGCCGCAGCTGGATGTGTGCCGAACCACAGCTCAGCATGAGGTCCAGCGGGCGCACCCGGCTTGAACTCAGCCAACGCCCCGTGCCTTCCCCAGGCATACGGCTGCAAGGCACCGGCGATCACTGTGACATTCATGGATTGCTCCTGGCAGCATCGATGCCCATGATGAACTCAGTGATAGCGGCGCTTACCCCGGCTGGATCATCGCGGCGCACATCGTGTCCAGCTTTGGGGTGGTTCGACCGTGTGG
>RFTO01000249.1 GCA_009923375.1 Actinomycetota bacterium
TAGGAGCGCCACGGCGAAGTCATCACCGGCAGCGACATCGACAGCATCCGCGATCGAGGGTGCCCTGGCGACACCAGCAGCGCCGTTCACGTTGATGCTTCCCCATTCGGCAACGCTTCCGTCAGTCTTCAGTGAGACCATGTGCCTGCCTGCGCCTGAAATTCTCAACGCAGGACTAGCCGACGTGGGCGGATTGCACACTGAGCTGGGCGCGGATGGAATGGTGTCGTCGCAGCGGGCAACAATGCTGCCATCGAGCTTTAGAAATGCCTGGGCGTAGGCAGCTGCCGTCATGACAGCAACACCTGGAATCGTCACTGCCGTCGCAGCGGCCTGAGTAGGCATTGGGGGCGCTGCGAGCGGTTTGAAAGCTTTTGGATCAACGACGTATTGACCGGTCACCTTGTCGAGCACCTGGCATGGATTTGCCGCCGCACTCGCATCACAGTTGGCAAGTGCTGTGACGTCGTCATCATAACTCTGCTTGCGGTAGGCCGTTAAAGCGCTCTTGTACGTCGCTGCCCAACGCTTGAAATCGGCAGCGCTGCCGCTGGGATACACGCATCCACGTGCAGTGCCAGAGGAATCCAACGTCCACGCACTTGTGCGACTCACCGCCGTGCTCACAATCGTTCCCGTAGGCGGGGTGAGGATGGTGCGACACATCGTGTCCACACCTAAATCAGGTGTGAATGCCGGGCTGGAGGGGTTGTAACAGAACTTCTCGCTGGCGACGGGCATTCCATAATCTGTAAGCCCTGCAGCAAGTTCGCACGCTTCAGGCAACGCGTCATCGAAGGCAGTGGAAAACAACAACCCGAGCTCTTCGGCCATATTCGAATCGCCGATGGCATCGCCGGCCAGAGTCAAAGCAGTGGTTGGAATGGGATCAATGCGAGGTAAAGCGTGAGCAGCGGAGGATGCGCCAAATAACGCCGCGATAAGTGCATATGCGGAAAGTCTGGCCACCAGCCGATTCATCAACGCCTCCTGCTCAATAGTCGCATACGAGTAAAACGCGGTCAACACGAAGCATTCACGCTGTCTGCGGAAAGCCTGCCAAATTAAGAGGCAGCCAAAATATTCACGCCGCGGGCGAACACCACAGCAACTGCCACCAACGCGACGAATGACTGCAATGCCATGAGGGATTTAGCGCGGCTTCGCAGCGGGAGCGTGTCTGTCGGGCTGAATGCGGTCGCATTTGTGAATGACACATATAAGTAGTCGATGAAGCGAGGCTGCCAACGGCTGTGGGTGGGCAGTTCATATTGCTGGAAGAAGAAATCGGCCTGGGAAACATCGGTGCGACGACTGCGGGCTACCGGGCCGTCCCCGTCGAGCTCCCAATAAACAACTGCGAAAGCCACAACATTGGTCACCCAAGCTGCAGCGCCGACAGCGAACAGCGACTGGGCATCAATGCCCCCTCCACGCAGCAGCACTGCAATCAAATGGGCCACACCCAGGAGATTGCCGAGGGCTAGGACTGCTGATAGGGCCACTGCCATGGCTCGCAGCCCCCAGTGACCCGGATCTTCAACAGCGCGGCCGCCGCAGTCGGCAGGACCCAGGCCGGGTTGAGACGGAATTGAGTGGGAATCAGAAACTGGATTGCCAGCGCAGCCAACACGGCGGTGAGTACCCACGTCCGCTGCTCAACATCGCCTGTGGGCTCC
>RFTO01000250.1 GCA_009923375.1 Actinomycetota bacterium
CCCTTGCGGCCACGAGCTTTCGCCGGCGCCGGGGGAGTTGCAGAAACATCCACACCATCGAAATCGTCACTGGCGCGTTGGTCGTCATCGAAGAGATCAGGTTCAACCTCGATGGTCGCCGCGAAAGTCGCGGCGATGTCCACCTCTTCAACGATGTCGAATGCGAACTCAGCTTCAACGTCCACATCAATGACCTGCGCCGGAATCGTGACGTCTGCCTGGTCCGCGTTGTCCTCGTCGCCGCCATCCACCACCACTGGGGTCCATGCAGGCTGATCCGCAGGCTCGTCGTCACGGGCATCGCTGGTCGCTCTCACGACGGCCGTGAGGTCGTCGTCGACATCATCATAAGGATCTCCGCCGGCATGTGCCCTGCGCGAGGGAGTTGCAGCGCTGCCCACAGGCGAGTCGTCAACCAGTGCGCGAGCTGCTGCATCATCAGGAACGAGTGTGCGTCCGATGGGATCGAAAATCCATCGGGCTGCGGCTAGCTGGTCATCGCCGATCTGCGCACCCATCGCCAACCATGTGGCAAGAATCGTCCAACGACCGTCAGGGCGCTTCCACGAATCCCATTCCACGCTGGCCAGGTCGTCGCCGCGAGCAGCAAGCCGCTCGGTCACGATGTCACCAAGCGAGCGCGAACCATGTGCGCGACGCAATTCCGTTGTCCGAGCGCGATCGGCCATGTGCTCGCGCTCCATGAGCACCGGCGTCTCGAAGCGTTGAACCTTCTGCAAGTCCAGGTCGTGCTCAGCCGCAATCTCCTCGGCAGACATTCCTGACCTGATAAGAGCCTGGATTTCGCGCGGGCCGACGACAGTCTCATCCGAGACATCGGTCGGGCGCGGCGAGTCGGTCACCTTCGGATTCCTTACTGCGTCAAGTAACTGGGCATCCACCGGCAGCAACATTTCGCGTCCGGCGTTGTCGCGCAAGACTAGTGCGTGAACGCCACCATCGGCACGCACCCCGATCAAGGTCACCTGAGATTGGCTGATGTCCTCGTTGTTGCGCTCCACCCCTGCATTTTGTCAGGTTGCGTCGCATTTGTAGAGGGGCTGCCCATCACACAGGGGCAGGCGCGCTGGCGGCCACTTCGGCGAGCCGGCGCCGAGCGGTGCGCATGTTCGACGCGGCAACCACTGCGTGCCCGCAGGAGAGCGACGCGACCATCCACCATGCGGCGACCACGCCGTAATGATCGATCACCCGGCCTGCGATCGCACCCATCAGCGCGATGCCAATGCCGATCCCGGACATTGACCACGACAGGGATTCGGTGACGCGATGACGCTCGCTCATGCGGTCCACGAGTGCGAATCCGCCGATGAGGGTGGGTGAGACAAAGAAACCCGACAGCCAGAGCATCGCCGAGATGGTCACTAGCGGCATGGGTGAATAGATCGCGAGGAACGGCAACGGCACGAGCAGCAATCCGAGCCCGATAGACGACAAGACGAAAGCTGCGGCCGGCTCGCGGCGGCTCGGGCGGCTCCCGTAGATGATTCCGCCGACCAGGGATCCGAATGCCCAGATGCCGAGCATCGCTCCGGCGTAGACGCGCTGGTGGTGCTCTGTGGCAATCGCCACGGTGGCGAGGTCGGCGGAGATGAAAGTTCCGCCGAGGAAGATGAAGCCGAGCATCAC
>RFTO01000026.1 GCA_009923375.1 Actinomycetota bacterium
CAAGCAGATTGACCTCACTGCAGAAGTCAAACAAGCACTGGATCTGGACGAGAATCTTGAGAGCCTTTCCCCAGATGAGCTGATCCACGCAATTTTGCGTGCGCCAGTTGATCTCCTGTGGAACGGTGGTATCGGCACTTACGTGAAGGCGTCGGTGGAATCCGATGCGCAGGTGGGTGACAAGGCCAATGACTCACTGCGCGTTGATGGACGGGAACTGCGCACAAAGGTGGTGGGCGAAGGCGGCAATCTCGGTTTGACGCAACTCGGCCGTATTGAAGCTGCATCCGTAGGTGTGCGTTTGAACACCGATGCGATTGACAACTCCGCCGGTGTCGACACCAGCGATCATGAGGTTAATATCAAGATCTTCCTCGATCCGCTACTCCGATCCGGTGAGATGTCGCTGCCAGAGCGCGATGCGCTACTCGTGAACATGACCGATGAGGTTGCAGCACAGGTGCTTCGCGACAACTACGAACAGAACGTGGTCCTCGGGAACGCGCGCTACCAAGCTGCCTCGCTGGTCAGCGTGCACCGTCGAATGATTCAGTGGCTCGAGGAGAGTAAACGCCTCGATCGAGCAATCGAATTCCTGCCCAGCGAGGCTGAGTTCGATGCCATCGAAGCTGCTGGCGGCGGATTGTCGTCACCGGAACTGGCCGTGCTTCTCGCCTACGCGAAATTGAGCACTTACGACATTCTCATCGCCGCTGGTGTCGCCGATGCGCCCGGGCTGAGCGAAACCGTGGTGGATTACTTCCCCAGCACGATGCGCGATCGTTTCGGCGCCGAGTTGGCGACTCACCCGTTGCGCCGAGAGTTGATCACCACGATGGTGGCCAACCAGATGAGCAACCGAGCGGGGATCAGTTTCGCCTTCCGCACACGCGAGGAGACGGGTGCCGACATCGTCGACATCGTCAAGGCTTACGTTGCCGTGCGCCGGATCTTCAACCTTGACGCCCTGTGGCACCAGATTGAAATGCTTGATGGGCAGATGCCGACTGATGCGCAGTGCGAGTTGTACCTTGAGATCCGCCGCCTCATCGATCGAGCGACCCGTTGGTTCATCGTCACCCGCGGCAGCGGGCTTAACATCCCCGCCGAGGTCGCTAGGTTGAGGCCGCTTGTTGCAGCCTTGGCACCGAAGATCCCCGGCATGCTCGTGGGTCGCGAGGCGGTGCGGTTGGGTGCCCGCATCAAGGACTTGCAGGAGCGCGGGGTGCGTGCGGATATCGCCGAGCAGGTTGCAGCGCTTCTGGATGTGTTCAGCATTCTCGACATCTCCGATGTTGCCGAGCGCACCAAGACCGATCATGAGCACGCGGCACGGTTGTACTTCACCCTGTCGGAGAGATACGACATCGATTGGATGCTCGGCTGCATAACGGCTTTGCCTCGAGATGAGCGGTGGAGCACTCTGGCGCGTTCTGCACTGCGGGCTGATGTTTACGGTGCGCTCTCACAACTCACTGCGAAGGTGCTGCGCTCGAGCTCAGCACAGTTGCCAGAACAGCAACGCATTGATGAGTGGGAGCTGATGTACGCGTCTGCTGTGACACTTGCGAAGCAGACACTGGTGGAAGTGGCTGCGAGTGAGGATGTGGACATCGCTGTTTTGTCCGTCGCACTCCGAGCGATCCGTAGTTTGCTTGCGCGCACAGACTCTCGGTGACGTCCCACTGACATCGCACTGACTCTCGGTGACATCGCACTGACTCGCACTTACACCAGACATCGTGTCCGTCACGCGGACGCTGTGCATCCGTGAGTGATGTGCATCACGAAGCATCCTGTGCCGTTACTCACAATCGCTGTGAAAGCGCCCTAATGGTTGGCGCAGACTGCCTGCAACAGGTGATAGTGGACCTTCACGCTGCTGCAATGGAGGCCACCCGATGACAGTCACACATGTGACCAACGCACCTACGAACCACACTGGACTGTTGAATTGGGTTGAGCGCATCGCTGAACTCACCAAACCGGATGCAATTGTGTGGTGTGACGGCTCGAAGCAGGAGTGGACAAACCTGACTGACCTCATGGTCGAGGGTGGCATGTTGACACGCCTCAACCCAGAACTGCGACCCAATTCCTTCCTCGCCCGCAGTGCGCCCAGCGATGTTGCGCGAGTAGAGGACCGCACCTTCATCTGCTCGGAACACGAAGCTGATGCGGGCCCCACAAACAAGTGGATGGACCCGGAGTCGATGCGCGACATCTTGGGCGGACTCTTTGACGGTTGCATGCGCGGGCGCACGATGTACGTCGTTCCGTTCTCAATGGGTCCGGTCGGCGGTGCCATCTCCCAAATTGGTGTGGAGATCACTGACAGTGCTTACGTCGTGTTGAACATGGCGATTATGACCCGAATGGGCAGCGACGTACTTGCACTCCTGGGAGAGGACGGCGAGTTCGTTCCCGCAGTCCATTCAGTGGGTTACCCACTGCGCGATCTCATGGGCCAAGAGCGGCCGGATGTCGCATGGCCGTGTAGTGAGACGAAGTACATCACCCACTTCCCGGAGACCCGCGAGATCTGGTCGTACGGCTCCGGCTACGGCGGCAACGCCTTGCTGGGAAAGAAATGTCTCGCATTACGTATCGCATCGGTGATGGGGCGCGATGAGGGCTGGTTGGCCGAACACATGCTGCTGTTGCGACTGAAGTCTCCAAGTGGGTCAGTAAGACACATCGCCGCAGCGTTCCCTTCAGCCTGCGGTAAGACGAACCTCGCGATGCTCGAGCCGACGTTGCCAGGCTGGACTGTGGAGACTCTCGGTGACGACATTGTGTGGATGCGCTACGGCGCAGACGGACGCCTCTACGGCAGCAATCCAGAGAATGGATTCTTCGGTGTGGCGCCGGGCACAGGCATGAACACCAATGCAAACGCCGTGCGCACCTTGTGGGGGAACTGCTTGTTCACCAACGTCGCACTCACCGACAACGGGGATGTGTGGTGGGAGGGCCTGACAGACGAAGCGCCTGCGCACTTGATCGACTGGCAGGGCAACGATTGGACACCGGCGAGCACGACTCCTTCATCACACCCCAACTCTCGTTTTACAGCGCCCGCGGAACAAGCCCCCTGTTTGGCTGAGGATTGGGATGCGCCCACCGGTGTTCCGATCGACGCGATCTTGTTCGGCGGCCGACGAGCAACCAATGTGCCTTTGGTGAACGAGTCGTTGTCATGGGAGCACGGAGTGTTTATGGGAGCCACCATCGCATCCGAGCAGACTGCCGCGGCTGAGGGAACAGTCGGTGAATTGCGTCGCGATCCTTTTGCCATGCTGCCGTTCTGCGGTTACAACATGGCGGATTACTGGGGGCACTGGTTGAAGGTCGGGAAGGCGACTTCAGCTGAGAAACTTCCCAAGATCTTCCAGGTCAACTGGTTCCGCAAGGGAGCCGATGGATCGTTCCTGTGGCCTGGCTATGGGGAGAACTCGCGCGTTCTCGCATGGATCGTGGATCGACTTGACGGTCGAGCGGCTGCTGCGGAGACCGCACTTGGGCGGATGCCTACACCCGCTGACCTGGATACCAGCGGTCTGGGCTTAAGCGAGGCGACAATGGATGAGTTACTGGCTGTCGATGCAGGTTCATGGTTGGCGGAGTGTGACCTGACGCAGGAGTACTTCACCAAATTCGGCGATCACCTGCCGTCGCAGATGCTTAAGCAACTAGACGACTTGCGTGCGCGCTTGACCGAGACTTCCTGATATCTGCTTGACTGGGGTCGTGCAGATTCACTCAATCAGTATGGAAGTCCAGCCGTTGCTGCCACCCTTGACTCAGCCAGGTGGCGGTACGGCACTGGATGAGCGCGTCACGCCTGACCTCAGCCATGGGGATCATGAGCGCTTCGCGCATTATGTGCGCAAGGAGAAGATTGTCGAGAGTGCTGTGACAGGCGAGCCGGTCACAGCACTGTGCGGCAAGGTATGGGCGCCGTCGCGGGATCCACAGAAGTTTCCGGTGTGCCCGGAGTGCAAGGCAATTTACGAAGGCCTCGCACCTGGTGGAGACGATTCTTCCGACTGAGGCCGGAACGTGGCGCGTTCGGGCCAGACGCACTGCTCACCAGTGATGTGATTGGCCTTGAGTGTCCCTGTTCAAGGACCCTTCGGCTTAGCGTGTTGGTATGCCAACGGAAACCTCGCAAACCCTGGATCGTGGAATCCTCGTCCTCGAGGTGCTCTCGCGCGCTGGTGATGGCATGACGGTCACCCAGATCGCACACGATCTCGGCATCTCCCGCACTGTTGTCTATCGACTCCTTGCCACGCTTGAGCAGCATGCATTGGTGTTGCGAGGCAGCGACGGAAAAACTCGACCCGGTATGGCGTTGCTGTCCATGGCCCGAAACGTCCAATCGCGGCTGCGTGAGGTGTCAATCCCAGCGCTGCGTCGACTGGCTGATGGGACTGGCTGCATCGCGCATCTGTGGCTCGCGGAAGATGACGACATCATCACTGTCGCCACCGTGTCGCCACCTTCTGCCTCTTTGACAGTTGTCGCCGCTGGGCGTGAGCAGCGAGTGGGCGCACGACGGCATAAGCAGGGAGATGCGGTGAGTGAGGCCCTTGCTGACGTGTTGCAGCCACCCGCCCTGCAGGTGCCGAAGTGGCGCATGACATCCGACCCAGCGCGCGCATCCGAGCTACTGATGTGCAGCAGTATCCGCTCTGTCGCGGGATTGCAAGCTGCCGCTGGGATTGCAGTGCTCAGGCAAGAGGATCACCGAGTCCTCACCCCCGCACGTCAGGCTGAGTTGGGTGAGTTCGTGCACGCGGCGGCGCTGGAGATTGGCCGTGGACTGCGCTGAGTGCGCAGGCGCGGGGCGGTGACTGCTTACGTGACTGTTGAGGTGACTGCTTACTGGGGTCATGTGACAGCGATTCAGCGTTTCAGCGTTTCAGCGTTTCAGCGTTTCAACGATTTAGCTTCTCAAAGATTCGGCGATTCGGCGACATTGATCGCTGGTTGCTGTCAAGGAACCGCAGCAGACCTGCCGG
Source organism: Actinomycetota bacterium (assembly GCA_009923375.1). Classification (GTDB taxonomy): domain Bacteria; phylum Actinomycetota; class Actinomycetes; order S36-B12; family UBA5976; genus RFTO01. The sequence goes on from RFTO01000026.1 coordinate 5,028, forward strand.
CAGGTGAGACAATCCGCCCGTGCGTGTGACAACTGATGGCCGTGAGACGGCTGGGTCGAAGCAGTATGCGTCGATTGCCCCTCTGGACGCTCCTCAGATTGAAGGCGACACCATCGTCGACGACAACCCAGTGTGGTCGACCATCGTCTGGAACGACCCGATCAACTTGATGTCTTATGTCACCTGGGTGTTCATGACTCATTTCGGTTACGACAGAACACATGCGGAAGTGCTCATGTGGCAAGTGCATAACGACGGAAAATCCACTGTGTCTCAAGGCTCGCGGGAGCGAATGGAGGCGGATGTGGCGGCGCTGCATTCCTTTGGACTGTGGGCCACGCTCGAGCAGGGCGGCTGACGTTCGTGGCAGAGGCATTTAGGCGTGGTGGAGATGGGCGACTGCATGCCCAGTTTCACCCCCGCGAGAAAGCATTGCTGCAGGTTCTTGCAGAGCAACTCAGCGGCATCATTGGCAAGCCAACAGCGGCGACGGCAACAGATGACCCATTCGACGCCATCGTGGCGCAGCTGTCGAGTGAGGTTGTCCGACCAATCGACGATCCCGTTCATGCGCGCCTCTTTCCGCGGGCGCACCGGGATGACGAGGATGCAGCCGATGAATTTGATCGAGCGGCGCTTGCGCAACTTCGCGATGGCAGGGCCGACCGCACCACAGCATTCCTGGCAACCTTGAGCAGCCCTAATGATGAGGTGGCTCTGACAGTCGAGCAGGCGCATCAATGGCTGACGGTGCTTACCGACCTGCGTTTGATGCTGGGCACAAGCGTGGATGTGGTCGGTGAAGGCCGAGGTAGGCAGGATTCAGGCGTCACCCCGCAGGAGGCGATGTATATCTCCGTGTACGACTGGCTCAGCTGGCTACAGGAAACGCTCGTCGCCTGTTTTCTTTGAGTGGAGGGCGATGCGTTGACAGTGGGAAGCGACAGACAGCCGTAGGCTGGAGGGTGTTATGAGAACGACACCGCGCGACAACATCGCCGCGACGCCATCGCGCGCGGCGGCTATCGGGGTTATGGACTCCGGTGTCGGTGGATTGACCGTGGTTCGAGCAATCCTTGATCAACTTCCTCGCGAGTCTGTTCACTACCTCGGCGACACCGCCTACGGCCCTTACGGCGACAAAACTCTTGCGTACGTGCGAGAGCGGGGGCTGCAAATCCTGGATGGCTTCGCTGACGCCGGGGTCAAGGCATTGGTGATTGCCTGCAACACCGCAAGTGCTGCGATGCTGCGCGATGCACGATTGCGTTATAACCTTCCGGTCATTGAGGTAATCGCGCCAGCGGTGCGTACAGCCGCGACAGTTACCCGTAACGGAGTCGTGGGAGTCATCGGCACCACGGCGACGATCTCCTCGCAGGCATACAACGACGCCTTCGCCTCTAATCCGAACATTCGCCTCGTCACCGCTGCGTGCCCGCGCTTTGTGTCATTCGTCGAGCAGGGAATCACCTCCGGCCCGGAGTTGTTGCAGGCGGCGCACGACTACCTCGACCCACTTGTGGCGGCGGGTATTGACACTTTGGTGCTCGGCTGCACTCATTACCCGCTCTTGACCGCCGTCATTCAGTACGCCGTTGGTGACAGCATCATGCTTGTCTCAAGTGCTGAGGAGACTGCAAAAGAGGTCTACCGATGCTTGGCCGCGCAGGACCTTCTTGCACCTGACGATCACACTCCCAACCACCGATTCCAGGCGAGCTCGGAGCCTGAGCGATTTGCAACCCTAGCGACTCGATTCCTTTCGCTGCCGCCGATTCACGTCTCACTATCTGCTCAATCCTCGGGAGTGGTCGTATGACACAGGGACGTCCGTATCGCTGGTGGCACAAGTTACTTCTCAATGAGCTGGCTGACCGCCGCAGCGGGTTAGCGCGAATCCGCAGCCGCTATGGAGAGCTGGACATCCCCGCTCGGCCCGTTCAACATCACGTCATCGAGGAGGAGGGCAGGGAGAAGCTCCGCGTTGTGGTCGTCGCCGAGACGTTCCTGCCTCGAGTCAACGGTGTCACCAATAGTGTCCTTCGGGTGCTGGAGCATTTCCAGGCGCAAGGTCACGAGGTGCTCGTCCTCGCACCTGGTAAGGACACCCCCGATAGTTATGCCGGTGCCATGGTTGTGTCTGTGCCAGGAGTCTCATTTCCGCTGTATCGGCAATACAAGCTTGGGGTCGCCACTCGGCGCAGCATCGTTGAGACCTTGGAAGAGTTCGACCCCGACGTCGTGCATGTGGCCTCGCCCTTCGTGCTCGGCGCTGTCGCCCTTCGTGCAGCCGAGTGGTTGGGCATCCCCTCCGTTGCGATTTACCAAACCGATGTTGCAGGTTTCGCCACTCGCTACCACCTAACAGTGGCCGCCGATGTGATCTGGAACCACATCGTCCGCGTTCATGAGCGCGCGCATGCAACCTTGGCACCATCACGCCCCGCTGTGGCAGATTTACAGAAACGCGGTGTTTCCCATGTTTCGCTTTGGCCGCGTGGAGTAGACGCAGTGCGTTTCAATCCGCAGCAACGTGACGAATCCTTACGCCTGCGTTGGAAAGAAGGCTATGGCGACGATGCGGTGGTCGTCGGTTTCGTCGGGCGGGTTGCCAGAGAGAAGAACGTCTCAGCGTTGGCAGTCTTGGATGACATGCCGAATGTGCGCGTGGTCGTCATCGGCGACGGCCCCTATCGCGCGGAGTTGGAGCGAGAGTTGCCGCTGGCGCACTTCGAGGGATTCCTCGAGGGTGACGACTTGGCTCGCGCGGTCGCATCACTTGACATCATGATTCACACGGGTGAACATGAAACCTTCTGCCAATCTGTACAGGAAGCACTTGCTGCCGAGGTGCCAGTGGTAGCCCCGGCCAGCGGCGGGCCTTTGGATCTCGTGACCCCGGGACTGAATGGATGGCTCTACGAACCGGGCAACACTGCGGATCTGAAGCGATGTGTCACCTTGTTGCTCGACGAGGAAACTCGGCGCCGATTCGGTGCGGCCGGTCGTGTGAGCGTTCTGCCGCGCAGTTGGGAAGCCGTGTGCTCACAACTTGTGGAGGTGTATCGCTCAATCATCCGCGCGGTCGCACAAGGCGCGGCGTGACGATGCACATAGTCCATGTGGCGAACGCTTACGGCCCAAAATCTGGCGGCTTGCGCACAGCGATGCACCAGATGGCTTTGGGATATCTAGCCGCTGGTCATGAAGTAACTCTGATCGTGGCCGGTCCAGTGGCTGCCGATGAGCAGACGGCTTTTGGTCGACGCATCATGGTGCCAGCGCCGGAGTTAAAGGGCTCGGGTGGCTACCGTTTCATTGTGCGACCATCCAAAGTGAAGCGCTGGTTGGACACATTGCAACCCGATCGCCTGGAAGTCAGCGACCGCACCACCTTGCGAAGCCTCGGTGCCTGGGGGAGAGAGAACAATGTGCCGATGTGGGCACATGAGCGAGTCGATGGGGTATTAAAAGCCTGGCTACCAGCCGGCATCCCGACTATCGCGTTGGCCAACGCCCATAACAAGGCAACTGCCAGGGCATTCAATGTGATCGCCTGCACCACAGCATTCGCACAAGAGGAATTCGATCGAATCAGCGTCAAGAACACGGCGCGAATCCCCCTCGGCGTGGATCTTGATTTCTTCCATCGCGGCAATTTCCGCAGTGAGGTCCAGGATCGATTCACTGGTGGGAATGCCCCGTTAATCGTCATGTGCAGCCGCCTGTCGAAAGAGAAGAAACCCCAGATCTCAATCGACGCATTGCGCGAACTCGTCAGCCGGGGCTTCGACGGACACCTAGTGGTCGCAGGTGATGGACCGCTGCGAGCTGAACTGCAATCTGCGGCGCAAGGGTTGCCGGTGACATTCCTCGGCTTCGTCGCTGATCGGCAGCAGATGGCCGAACTGCTTGCGAGTGCTGACGTTGTGCTGGCGCCGGGTCCGATTGAAACTTTCGGTCTGGCAGCCCTGGAATCCCTCGCATCTGGCACCCCAGTTGTGGTGTCGCGCACAAGCGCACTCAAGGAAGTCGTCGGCCCGCAGGAGTCCGGCGCCGGGTTGGCAGTTGCGCCTGAGGGAATCGCTTTCGCAGGTGCGGTACAAGATTTGCTAGGGCAACCAGTTGAGGATCGGCGGCGCGCAGCCCGCGCAAGGGCGGAGGCGTTTCCTTGGTCAAGAAGCGTCGCGCTCGCGCTGCAGTTGCACGAGAGCTTAGGTTCGGCAGCGGGACGTGAGTCATGACTCTGCCAGGGGTGAAGCCGCTGATCTTGAATCTTCCCACGACAAAGCTGCGCGCCCGACCGGGTAAAAAAGGTTGGCCAGCGCAGGGATGGACCGCTGAAGGCAACGGTTTGCGGGTCGTGGCACTCGGCGATTCAGTCACCTATGGCGTCGGCGATGAATTCGAGCACGATGCAGACAGCGGTTGGGCGTCTTACGTGGCATATGCGGTGGGCGCTTCTTATTACCTGAATGTCGCCCGCATGGGCGCGCGAGCGCGCACCATCACCCAGGAGCAGATTGCAACTGCGGTGGCGGCGAAACCGGATGTGGCGTTGGTACTCGTCGGCGGTAATGATGTTCTGCGGGGCGACTTCCGCCACAAAGAGGTTCGTGATCATGTCACCGCGACCATCCGCGCACTTCAAGAAGTGGGTGCAACCGTGTTGCTACTCCGGCTCCATGATCCTCGCCGAACGTTGCCGTTCCATCGCGTTATCCGAGAGACGATGGGTCGCCGGATTGATCGCGCGAATCGTGCTTTAGATGCCGCGGCTGCAGCCACCAGTTGTGTCTTCGTCAACTTAACTGATGACGAGAACATGTACGACGCTCGCGCCTGGCATGTGGACCGGATGCATGTCGGCCCCAATGGACACCGCTATGTCGCAGGTGTCGCACTGGATGCGTTGAGCCCTTCGGGGTACGCGCGCCAGCGGGAGATTCCACCGCCAGAGCTGGCCCCGCCAGATAAGCATGAGCAGTTGATGTGGCTCATTAAACGCGGAACACCTTGGCTGCTGCGCCGAAGTATCGACCTGATCCCAGCGCTGCTCATCATCATTTGTTACGAATCTGCGCGCGCCCGCTGGGAGTCGTGGCGCCGCACCCGCGTTGCAGCCAAGTAACCTGTCGCTATGCGCATCTTGCTGATTGGCGGCACCCGGTTCGTCGGCTTGGCCATCGCTCGCGAAGCCTTATCTCGTGGGCACGACGTCACCATTTTCCATCGCGGCACAACTGCGCCCGTCGGCCTGGAAGGTGCGACGTTCATCATCGGAGACCGCGATGAAGACGACAGCGCGCTGGCTGAAGGGCACTTGTTTCAATTTGCCTTCTTTGGCGTATTTGTCGAGCTTGTCCTGGTCTTCTGACGACTCGACTTGACGGCCATAGACACCCGCCTCTTTGCCTGCCTTCAAGATGGCGTCCTGCAAATCTGCAGGGAGTTTCTTCAGGGTTTTGACCGAAAAGCACAGAGGCCGAATGGTGATGGCATGGCGTGTCAGCAAGATGCTGGGCGCCACTTCGTAAAACTTCATGGCCTCCACGCCAG
>RFTO01000251.1 GCA_009923375.1 Actinomycetota bacterium
TCCCCCACCAACAATGCCCCCATCAAGTCCAACGTCTGCTCACTCACTCCGCCCGCACCTGGCACCTTGCAAGCCGCGCACATCACGCCACCAGATTGCATATGAAAATAACCACGATCCTCGGGATCGCCGCACACCACACACGCATGAATCGCCGGCGCGTAACCACCCACAGCACATGCACGCACGAGGTAGGCATCCAAGATTAAGTCGGCATCGTGCTCTGCCTTGCTGAGGGAATTGAGGGCCGCCACGAGCAACCGGTATTGCGCTGGTTGCGGCTCGCGCTCTTCCGAGGTCAGCTTGTCTGCTGTCTCCAGCATCACCTGTCCCGCGGTCCACGCCGGCCAGTGCGAGGCGAGCACCGACCCATAGGCATGAAGCACGGCCACTTCTGTCACTGTGTCGAGGTTGCGGCCGATATGGCACTGCAGGTCGATGTGGAAGAACGGCTCGAGCCGGGCGCCGAATCTGCTTTTGGTGCGGCGCACACCTTTGGCAACCGTGCGCACCTTGCCGTGGCTGCGGGTGAACACCGTGATGATGCGGTCGGCCTCGCCGAGGCGGTGGGTGCGCAGCACCACACCTTCATCACGATAAGTAGGCACGTGCTAATTGTCGCGGAATCAGCGACAGCGAGGTAGGTGACACTCCCGCAAGCGAACGAGCCAGCCGATGTTGTCAAAACCAAGCTGGCACCCAAAGCCAAACGCAAGCGAACGAGCCAGCCGATGTTGTCAAAACCAAGCTGGCACCCAAAGCCAAACGCAAGCGAACGAATCAGCCGATGTTGTCAAAACCAAGCTTGCGCAATTGCGCTGGATCGCTCTGCCACTCCTTGGCGACCTTCACGAACAACGCAAGGTGAACTCGGCGGCCTAGAAGGTCTGCGATCACAGGTCGCGCAGTGGAGCCGATGTGTGTGAGCATCGCCCCCCGCCTGCCGATGATGATGCCCTTCTGCGAATCGCGTTCCACATAAAGGTTCACGCGCACCTCGAGCACGCCATCTGGCTTATCAGGATCCTGCGGCACGATTTCCTCAACCATGGTCGCCAGGGAGTGCGGCAGCTCATCGCTTAACTCTTCCAGCGCTGCTTGGCGCACGATATCCGCGATCGCTTGCTCAATGTCATCGTCGCTGATCTGATCATCGGGATACATCAACTCACCCAGCGGCATCACTGATGTGAGCACTTCGAGCACTGTGTCCACCTGCTTACCCGTGATTGCGGAGACGGGGATGATGTGCGCCCAGGTGATGCCCTGAGTTGCCTCAAGTGCGGACACCTCGAGCAGCTTGCTCGTCAAGCCCTCCACTCCTGCGATATCCGCCTTGGTAACCAGCGCGATCAACGGGCAGGTGGCATCGCGCAACTTCTGCAAGATGAAGGAATCACCTTTGCCGAATGGCTCATCGGCCGGCATGCACACAGCGACCGCATCCACCTGCGCCCACGTGCGGTAAACCACCTCGTTAAGCCGCTCGCCCAGAAGGCTTCGCGGCCGGTGCACACCCGGGGTGTCCACCAGAACGATTTGCGCGCTCTCTGTGGTGACGATTCCGCGGATGGCGCGACGAGTGGTCTGCGGCTTCGCGCTGGTGGTCGCCACCGATGACCCGACGAGCGCGTTCATCAAGGTGCTCT
>RFTO01000252.1 GCA_009923375.1 Actinomycetota bacterium
TGGGACCTAGCGGCCGCCGGTCGGGTTGCTTCCGTGAGCGCGCGCATGCCACAAGACGAATTCGTGCAAAGAATTCTCTCTGAGGTGGGTCCTTGCACATACCTCGCATGCCCGCCTGCGCACTCGGCGGATGAGCTTAGGCTGATGATCGGCGATGATGCATCTGTTTATGTCACCCCCGCCGTGCCCACCAGCGTTCAAGCCACCACCGTGGTCGACGTTCGGGGCTATGCGCCGATACTCGTGCGTGCGGGTGCGATTGCGGCAGATGAGCTGCGGAAGGTTAGCCCCGCACTCACAGTGAGCGAGGCGTAGTTCGGAATAGACTCGCGTTGCGTCGCCGAGGTTCCTCGTTAGACCGAGACTGTTAGTCCGCATGGGAAGGTTGATCAATGACCGAGACCTTCTGGGGCCCGGATTTCGAAGCTTTACAGCAGAGCGATCCACTTGTTGCGCAGTTGCTACTCGCCGAGCTTTCCCGTCAGCGCAGTCATATCCAACTCATCGCCAGCGAGAACTTCACCTCACCTGCCGTGTTGGCAGCTTTAGGCTCAACGTTGTCGAATAAATACGCCGAGGGATACCCGGGTCGTCGTTACTACGGCGGCTGCGCGGTAGTCGATGAGGTTGAGCTCATCGGTATCCAGCGAGCCAAGGAGCTCTTCGGAGCTGATCACGCGAACTTGCAACCGCACTCTGGTGCTAGCGCGAATATCGCGGTGTACGGCGCATTTGTGAAGCCTGGCGAGACAGTGCTGGCCATGAGCCTGCCCCATGGTGGACATCTGACGCACGGTGCAAAGGTGTCGTTCTCGGGGAAGTGGTTCAACGCCGTGCACTACGGCGTCCATAAGGACACCGAGGACATCGATTATGACCAGGTGCGCGCGCTGGCTCGAGAGCACAAACCGAAGATGATCATCGCGGGCGGCTCCGCCATTCCTCGCACCATTGATTTCGCGGCTTTCCGTGCCATCGCTGACGAGGTGGGCGCAATCTTGATGATTGATGCTGCCCACTTCATCGGACTCGTCGCTGGTAAAGCGATTCCAAGCCCCGTGCCTTACGCGGACGTCGTGACCTTCACCACGCACAAAGTTCTGCGGGGGCCTCGCGGCGGCATGATCGTGTGTAAAGCGGAGCATGCGGCGGCAATTGACAAAGCTGTGTTCCCCATGATGCAAGGTGGGCCACTGATGCATGGGGTTGCAGCGAAGGCGGTTGCACTTGCTGAGTGTCTTAAGCCGGAATATCAGTCGTATGCGACTGCGGTCATCGCTAATGCGCAGGCATTGACTGCTCGTTTGGAATCTCACGGAATGCGGGCTATCACTGGCGGCACTGATACGCACCTGGCCCTACTTGACATCTCGGGGCTAGAGGTGACGGGTGCACAGGCGGAGGCGCGCTGCGATGCTGCCGGAATCGTTTTGAACAAGAACACCATCCCATACGACCCCCAGCCAGCAAGTGTCGCCAGCGGCATACGCGTGGGCACTCCATCTGTCACAACTCAAGGGATGGGCATCGACCAGATGAACACCATCGGAGATCTCGTCGCTGCGGCAGTCATCGATGTCGACGGGTCACAAGCAGGAGCTATCCGTGACGAGGTTCATCA
>RFTO01000253.1 GCA_009923375.1 Actinomycetota bacterium
CCTCGAGCGCGGAGACGATGCCTGCTCCCGAATCTCTGCAGCAAGAGAGCGCCTGATGGCTGCGAAAGTTCAACCTCCGACCCCGCACCCGTCAGGTGCGAAGCCACCGAAGATTCAAGCCGATCGAGTGCCGCAGCACATTGCTCTAGTGATGGACGGCAACGGCCGGTGGGCCACTAAGCGCGGATTGCCGCGCACCGCCGGACACGAAGCGGGTGAGGCGAGCCTGGTGGATTGCATCCACGGTGCCCTCGAACTCGGAGTGAAGTGGCTCAGTGCTTATGCCTTCTCCACTGAGAACTGGCGACGCAGCCCAGCTGAGGTGCGCTTCCTCATGCAGTTCAACCGCGATGTCATCCGTCGTCGTGCGCAGGAGATGGCTGAGCACGGTGTGCGAATCGTGTGGGTCGGACAAACCGGAAGATTATGGAAGAGCGTGATCGATGAGTTGCGCGCAGCGGAAGAATTAACCAAGCACAACACCAAGCTCACCGTCGCGATGTGCGTGAATTACGGCGGCCGCGCGGAGATCGTGGAAGCAGTGAGGCAGATCGCCACCGACGCAGCGCAGGGACGCATCGATCCAGCTCGGGTCAACGAGCGAATGTTGGCCAGGCACCTCAACCAGCCTTCGATGCCCGATGTCGATCTGTTCATCCGAACATCCGGGGAGCAGCGGGCCAGCAACTTCCTGTTGTGGCAATCGGCTTACGCAGAGATGGTCTTCGATGACACTCTGTGGCCCGATTTCGATCGGCGCAATTTGTGGTCGGCGGCGCAGGAATATTCCATCCGCGAGCGACGGTTCGGAAAGGCCTAGGCCATGCTGTTGAGTCTCCGCTTCCGACCCGACGCGAGCACCTGGCCTAGCGGCCCCACTGAAAGCGCTCTCACGCCGGTGCTAGCCGCCTTAGCGATGCGCCCGGGCTATCTGCGAGGGTGGGTCGGCCGCAGCCCGGATGACGCGGGAATCCTGCTCCTGGCAGCGGAATTTGACTCAATCGGTAACGGGCGCCGGGCGCTGTCAGCCACCGATCTGCGGCCGATCTTGTGGCCGCTGCTGCCAGCCGCGATTGATGACATTTCAATCTTTGAGCCACTGGCGGTGTGTGCGCCGAATGAGGCGCCGCATTCGCTAGTGTCCGCACTAGCGACAGATGCAGGCGAGTTCCGATTGGGAACGTCAAGCAGTGTCGCAGAGAATTCACCACCCGAGCAGTAAGTGTTTGACCACCGTTCAGGAGTGCACTGTCATGCAGGAATTCGCGGATCTCGCCGATGGCGGTCGCCGACTCATTCCTTATGTGCAAGCAGCGCTCGGCGACACTAACCCGCGCGATGTCGTTGTGGTGGCGATTATCCCTAATGGAGTTCCAGCCGCGAAGGCGCTGGCAGCACACTTGAGCGCGGAATTGCTGCCCCTTGTTGTCGCTCGGCCTTTGGCAGACGATGGCTCGGGACGTATAACACCCGTGGTGCAGCCTCAGGAAGGCATCCAAGAGCGACTCGCAGGCAAGACAGTTGTTGTGGTGGACGATGCGGTGGAGACCGGCACAGTCACTCGGACGGTCGGTTCATTCCTCAAAGGAATGAGCGGCAGGTTGGTGCTCGCGGTGCCTG
>RFTO01000254.1 GCA_009923375.1 Actinomycetota bacterium
CCCCCGAGAGTGCAAATCGGGGGTGGGTTTCCCGCTCAGGAGCCTTCGAAGTGAATCAGGCGGAGACGGGGCGACCAGTACGGGCGCTGTGTCGCTGAGCCCGTAGGCGTAGGAGTCGCTTCACGAGCATCGGGTCCTGAGCCAACGCTGCTGGATCATCAAGCAGGCCATTGAGTACCTGGTAATACCCCGCAGGAGTCATCTCGAAAATGTCCTTGATGGCCTGCTCCTTAGCGCCGGAGTAGCGCCACCACTCCCGCTCAAAGGCCAGAATGGCCCGATCGCGCTCACTGAGCTGAGCGGCTTCTGCATGCTCAACCTGCGGTAACGCCGACATCGAGGCCTCCTTGTAACTACACGGAAATATCTGACCGTAAATCTTGGTGCTGGGTAGAGCTGCACAGAATCGTTCTCCTGCGCTTGTGCGCGGGCCAACTCTTACTAACCGCCTTACTACCCTGCCGCCTACCTGGTGAGCACCTGCCAACTGAGCACCTGTCTAGGGCGCTAGGTGCTTCCGGGGCGCTAGGTGCTCGCCACAACCCCAGTCTAGACCCAAAGTTACACGCTTGTCATTACCTCCAGCTGCCTTACCTGAACCTGCGTGCTCGGGCAACCGGGCCGGCCACGCACAAGGCGAACGGACCTAGCACAGGCAAGCAGGACTACGCAGAAGCCCTGCGGACATTCAATGCAGCAATGACTCTCGACTCGACGAAAGATCGTGAACCTTCGACGAAGAGAGTGCGAACAGCCAATGACGCCCCGCAGAATATTCTTTCCACAACCTGTGGATAACTTTCTGTGGATAACCAGCATATTTCCGGCGTGTTTATTTCGCAGGGCCCTGCCGTATTTCAATACACGCGTGAAATTCCATTTTTCTACCCTTCACATTCCTTACCTCACAATCGAGCTGCAATTGCCTCACTTCACAGCCTTGGACACGCCTTAACGAATCCTGCCAATTCAGGGGGAATTAGGACTAGCCAAATGAGACTATTTAAGACAGAATCACCCCCTAGCGTCATTCAGGCGCGTAGATCGAATATTGGGAAGGGCCCAGCATGAAACTCGGACAGCATGCCCGTCTTGTGACAGGCGTTGTAGTTGGATTGATGGTGGCTGGCGGAACCGCCTACGCGACCACGGTTGACACTGATCAGGTTGCTGCGGACACCGCAATTAGCGCGTGTGTCACACCAGCACATTACATTCGCGTTCTCTCAGATGGCCAAGAGTGCCGTCGCCGTGAGACCGCATTCGCTTTGCCTTCGTTCGAGAGCATCAGTGCTGTCGCTGCGTCAGCAAACGAGACTTCCGACGCTTTGGACCAGCTGTCAGCTGACTTCGCTGACTTCGCTGACCAAGCAAGCGGCGGCATTGGCGACTTATCGGACGCGTTTGACGCGTATGTCGAGCAGACTGACGGCGCTCTTGCAGGCTTGCAGGACAACAAGGCCGAGAACGCTGATCTTGCTGATGAAATCGATCGTGCAAGCGCAGCAGAAGCCACGCTTGACGACCAGATGCAGGGTTACGCAGATGACCTGCAGACGCAGATCAATGACGTCAACGCCGGTATCACCGACCAGAGTGCATCCAACGACGAG
>RFTO01000255.1 GCA_009923375.1 Actinomycetota bacterium
CGCCTCGGTTGCCTTTGTTCCATTGGTCCCGAACATCGTCCTCAAGAGTTGATTTGGGGTGAAGGTCGTTCCACCCTTTTTTCCAATTCCCAAAACTGTCACGGTAGCCACGCAGCCATCGGTATGCACCATCCCGATCTTTAATTCGCGTCTGGATGACCCACCGAACGAGACAACGGTGCATATGCTCGCGCTCACTGATGGCGTCGGTTGCTTTAACCTCGGCATTCAAAATGCACCTCTGTTGTCAAACGACATTGGCATGCCACCGTTCTCATCAACAAACTGCTGACTTTCACGGTTAAACCACAGGCTGTACCACTCCTCGGCCTCGCCGTTGCGCTGTTTCTCGCACATCAGCAAAGCATCTGGTTTTTTGTGGTCAGGGATCTGGCCGTTCTGAATGTCATGCTCCTTCTTTTTGTTGCGCCACATCAGCAGCACGTTGTCCACTTGGTCGGCGATCGCGCCCGAGCCTTTGATGTCGGTCTTGCTTGGCTGCATCTCTTCGTTGCCAAGCTTACGGATGTGGTGAATCAGGTGGATGTGGATATTGTGATCACGCGCCAGCGCAGTCAGCTCGTCAACAAAAGTCTTCTGCGCGTTGTAGTCGTCCTCGCCCGTCACGCACTTCATCAAGCTGTCGATGAATACATGCTGCACACCCAGCTCAACCGCGCAGTACCGGGCCATAGCAATCACTTGCTGGCTCGACGTGGTCCCCTGCTGGTCGTACAACCACAAGCCCTGCTCTGAGAAGTCGATGAACCTGCCCAGCAGCCGCCCAATGTAAGTCGCCTTGTCGGTGTAGCGCGGGAAATCGATGTTCTCACCAGCGAACTGGCGCAGCATGCGGTACAGCGTGCGCTTGGGCTTCATCTCAAACGAGGCGATGCACACGCGCTGCTTTTGCTTGATCAGGCCCAAAGCGACTTGGCCGGTCACCAAAGACTTGCCGCCTCCGTTGCCGCCTGCGTAAAGGGTCACCTCGCCGGGGCGATACCGAAAGGTCGCATGCGTCTTGGCCCACGGCATGGTGCTGCTTAGGTCCTTCTCGGGCGGGCTTACCAGATCCTGCTGCAACTCCTCAAGCCAAACCGACGCCTCGTGGACCTTGTGCGTCACGTCGTGAGCCTTCAAGTATTTTTCGGTGTCGATGTCTTGGGACTTGACCAGACGCACCTTGCGGGCCTCGTCGAGCTGGCGGGCCCGTTGTTCGATTGCGGCTACGTTAGACATTTGCGTACCTCACTGCTTCGTCAATTCGTTCATACGCCGTGAGCATGCGCTCTCGGGTCTCCTCGGTCACCGGCTTGCCGTTGGCCAAGTCAAAGGCCACGATCTGGACCACAAGCGCCTCAAAGTGAATTATGCGCATCAGGTCGCTAGCGAAGAAAGCGGGCTTCATGGCAGGCTTGCCGGTCACCGGGTACTCTTGGCGCTTGCGGTCGGGCGGGAACAGGTCAGTCATGTCCATGCCAACCGCGCCAAGCACGCTGGCCGTCTCACAGCCCGCAAAGCAGTGCAGCAGTACCCTACCATCATCGGCCTCGCGAATGGCCAAGGAAGGCCCTTTATCGGCGTGTGCGGG
>RFTO01000256.1 GCA_009923375.1 Actinomycetota bacterium
CAGTTGCACGCTGCTGGTTGGCGGTCGATCCATCGCTGCTGGATCTTCTTCGAAGATTTCGTAGAAGACGTTGCGACGACGGGGCGTCCACCCCAGTTCGGAGATTGCCGATCGCATCTGCTCAAGCGTGAGGTGGTGTACGGTGCCAGCGGCACTCACAACATTTTCTTCGATCATGAGGCTCCCCATGTCGTTGGCACCAAACAGCAGTGCCAGTTGACCGATCTCCCGGCCCTGCGTCACCCAACTCGACTGGATGTTTGGGAAGTTGTCGAGATAGAGTCTCGCGATCGCTTGGGTTTGGAGGTAAGCAAATGGACCGGCCGGAGGGATGTCGCCCATGGCCGTGTGTTCAGGCTGAAATGACCAGCAAATAAATGCCGTGAAACCGCCCGTCTCGTCTTGCAGTTTCCGCAAGCGATCGAGGTGTTCGATCCGCTCGGCAAGTGTCTCAATGTGGCCAAACATCATCGTGGCTGTGCTCTTGCCGCCGAGAGCATGCCACTGCCTGTGCACCTCAAGCCAGTCGTCGGTGAGCACTTTTCCGCGAGTCATCCCTTCCCGCACTCGATCCACAAGGATCTCGCCACCGCCACCGGGCAACGATCCTAGGCCGGCGTGCGCCAGACGTTCGAGCACTTCCCGCAGCGGTCGCTTGGATACTTTACAGAAGTGGTGGATCTCCGGTGGTGAAAAACCGTGGATGTTCACCTGCGGGAAGTGCGACTTGATATCTTGCAGCAGTTCCTCGTACCACGTCAGTGGGAGTGTGGGATGGAGCCCGCCTTGCATCAGGATTTGATCGCCACCGAGCGCTACAGTTTCTTCAATCTTGGCTAGCAAAACATCGCGGTCCAGCACATAGCCTTCGGTATGCTTGGGTGGGCGATAAAATGCGCAAAAATCGCACACTGCTGTGCAGATGTTCGTGTAGTTCACATTGCGATCAATGTTGTAGGTGCGATACGGTTCGGGATGGAGCCGACTGGTGACGAAGTGAGCCGCGCGTCCAATTGCCGCCAAACGATTCGATTCCAAGAGCCGCAGCGCATCGGGGGCATTAAGCCGCACACCCGCAGTTGTGGCATCCAAAACGTCGTCGAGTGAGGCATCCATACGGCGTACACAGTGCTTGTTTTACAAGCGACAAGAAGAGGCAAAGAGTCAGCGACAGGTATTAGGGCACAGTGGCGAGGGATTTGACCACATCGAGGCCGGTGGGGGCTAAGGAGAGTGTGACGGCATGGGCGTAAAATAGAGAGAGCGACTTTCGCTCCTGTGGGCCGAGATGATATTGTAGGTTGTCTCGGAGGTAGCTGAGGCACTGTGGCACAGTCAGGCCATGCGACGCAGCCTCGGCAGAGGCGATGGCTGCGAGGTTTGCCTTGCCGCTATCACGGGCGGCCGCAAGAAGCGGCGAGATCCGTTTGAGTTCTTCCGAGGTCACAGTGCCGCGTGCGGCCCATACGGCAAACACAAACGGCAGGCCTTTCCAGCGGCACCATTCATCGCCCAGATCCCAGACCAATTGAAACGAACCACCAGCGAACGCTTCCCCCTGACTGATCGCACGGTCGCCTATCAGGAGC
>RFTO01000257.1 GCA_009923375.1 Actinomycetota bacterium
ACTGCGTCTGAGAACTGCGGCTGATCGGTGAATCCTGCCCATGAGCCGGCGATGGCGCGCTCACGGAACTTGTAGAAACCAATCGCCTTGCGACCCACAAGGTAGTGCTCAACCTCAAGCCCGCGCTCACGCAGCATCGCTGTCAGCTTCTCGCCCTCTTTGATGGCATTCGATGAGTAAGCGCCTGCGAGGCCGCGGTCCGAGCTGATAATCAGGACAGCCACTTTCCGCAGGTCCTTCGCCTCGGTGCGCAGCAAGGGGTGGTCGAGATTGCCGTTGGTTGCGGCAGCGCTCAAGGCACGAGTGATTTCACGGGTATACGGCGTCGCCGCAGCAACGCGCTGCTGCGCTTTCACGATACGCGAAGATGCGATGAGCTCCATCGCCTTCGTGATCTTCTTGGTCGCTTTCACCGACTTAATGCGTCGACGGTAGACCCGCAGTTGTGAACCCATTGTTCGGCTACTTCACAACCCTGGTGATCGCCGCTTCATCAACCTCGGCCTCGTCGAGTGCGGCAACCGTCTCATTGCCGACGATGCTGCCGGCAGTGGTCTGGAAGCGCTTCTTGTACTCGGTGATGGCTGCCGTGAGCAGTGCCACGGAGTCGTCGGAGAGATCGGCGGTTGTGCGGATCGTGTCAACGATCGCCTTGTGATCGCGCTGGATGAAGTCGAGGAACTCGGCATCGAAGCGACGCACGTCTTCCAACGGCACCTCATCGAGCTGCCCGGACGTACCCGCCCACACTGAGATGACCTCAAGCTCCATCGATTGCGGCTGGTATTGCGGCTGCTTGAGGATTTCAACCAAGCGGGCACCGCGCTCCAACTGCGCCTTCGATGCGGCATCGAGGTCAGAACCGAAGGCCGCGAAAGCCTCCAGCTCGCGGTACTGGGCTAGGTCCAATCGCAAACGACCGGCGACCTTCTTCATCGCCTTGGACTGCGCCGAACCACCCACACGGGAGACGGAGATACCGACGTTGATGGCCGGGCGGACACCAGAGTTGAACAAGTCTGACTCCAGGAAGCACTGACCGTCAGTGATCGAGATGACGTTGGTGGGGATGTACGCACCCACATCGTTGGCCTTGGTCTCGATAATCGGCAGGCCGGTCATCGAACCGCCACCGAGGTCATCCGACAGCTTCGCGCAACGCTCGAGCAACCGGCTGTGCAGGTAGAAGACGTCGCCAGGGTATGCCTCGCGGCCCGGTGGCCGACGAAGGAGGAGCGACACTGAGCGGTAGGCCTCAGCCTGCTTGCTCAGGTCATCGAAGACGATGAGGACGTGCTTGCCCTGGTACATCCAGTGCTGCCCGATGGCAGAACCGGTGTAAGGGGCGAGGTACTTGAAACCAGCAGAGTCTGAAGCCGGAGCAGCGACGATGGTGGTGTACTCCATCGCGCCGTTCTCCTCGAGCGCACCTTTGACACCTGCAATCGTTGAACCCTTTTGGCCGATGGCGACGTAGATGCAGCGAACCTGCTTCTTCGGGTCTCCCGTGAGCCAGTTCTCGCGCTGGTTGATGATCGTGTCGATCGCCACGGCGGTCTTA
>RFTO01000258.1 GCA_009923375.1 Actinomycetota bacterium
CCATGGAAGCGGTCAAAGAGGGTCGCCACTACATCATGCGCGTACCAATTGAGGGTGGCGGTCGCCTAGTTGTGCAACTCAACGCTGAAGAGGCTAAGGAACTCGGTTCAGTTCTCAACGCATTGTTCAACTAATTCAACTGTCATGACACAACGGCAATAAGCACGCCGTCGCCAATCGGCATCAGCGCAGGTACGAGGTTCAGACTCTCAGCCACAGTTGAGAGCATCGTTCGCACTGCAATCGTCGCGGCATCTCGCCGGGCAGTTGATGCCGGGCCAGAACGCCTGATTGGCAAAACCTGATGGGCTCGCGGCCGTAGACACGGGGAACGTGATGGGCAGACGGCCTGTTGGTGTGGTGGCTCCACTTATCAAGTCGGCGATCGCTGGCGTGAGTCGCGCAAGGACATCTCGCGCTTTACCCGTGATGACTCGTGTGCGCTGCGGTGGGACAGCGGCTTCTGCAAAGGTAGCGCGAGCAACGCGCTGGTTCTCTGCTTCGTAGTCAATTGTGGTGAGGACTCCATGTGCTGCCATGCCGCGGAGCAGCCAGGTGCCCGAGACTCCGGTGCCAGTGCCGACTTCAACCACTGCAGTTGCGGCAATGGCGGCAGCCAGGGTTTGCAGAAGGGCACCAACGTGAGGTGCAACTGGTGTGCAGCCCAAGTCAAGTGCCTTGGTGCGGGCGCGGGCGATGATGTCATCTTCTGAACGCCAGGCTTGTGCCCATGCATGTGCCTGACTGATGCCAGCCTCTTCCAATGCCATGGCGGCAGACTACGCACTAGTGTGTGGATGCGTGTTTAGGTGACTCTCAGCCACGCATCAGGGCAGTCTTAGGTATGGCGAGCAGCATGTCCGTAGATGCCTACTCTCGACAAGCAAAACAAGTGAGGTGCTGACCATGTCCAATCACGATGAGTCCACGGCCCCGGAGGGGCCAGTTGACCAGCCAACGGACCAGCTAGGTGCCGATGCCCCACTGAGTTTCGATGTAGCGCAGGGTCCGGCTACTGCTGGGACTTCTCATGGGCTTTCTGCTGAGCCGCTGAGCTTCGATGAGACAGCGGCGAGCGATGAAGGGCTGGGCAATGACTGGGCTCGCGGATCGGTTGGGTCATCTGCTGAGACTCCAAGCAGCTATGCCGCGGGCGCGCCAAAGGTTGCTGCACCTGCGCTGACATCCGCACCCGCGCCTTGGCTTGCTCCACAGACAAATCAACAGGTTCGCCGGCGTATGAGCACAGTCATCATCGTCGCGTTGATTTCTGGTGTGCTCGGTGGCGGAATTGGTGCACAATTTTTTGGCTCAGGTGGTGCCGGCAGCTCGCCGGCCGTGACTTTGAACAATGTTGGTGGCGATGCCTCCAAACGACCAGCGAACAGTATTGCTGGCATTGCCCAGCGAGTGTTGCCTGCAGTGGTTTCGGTGGAGACTGTGAGTGGTCAAGGTTCTGGCAATGGTTCGGGCGAAATCATTGAAAGCACCGGCTCCTATTCCTACATTCTCACCAACAACCATGTGATTCTTGAAGTGGTGCAAGCCGGCGGTCAAATC
>RFTO01000259.1 GCA_009923375.1 Actinomycetota bacterium
GCCGATGTTCTCCAAGGGAGAGCCGATTGACTTTGAGGACCCAGCCGATGATGTCGTGCTCGGCATCACAACTGCGGCAGATCTTTCGTGGAAGGCACGCCTTGATTTGCTTGCCTGCACTGAGTGCGGGCGCTGCCAAGACCAGTGCCCGGCATGGCACACAGGCAAACCGTTGTCACCCAAGTTGCTTGTCATGGATTTACGCGATGCGATGTTGCAAGGATCGGCTGACTCAACTCTGCCAGGCCCTGGCGACCCATTGCTGGTTGGAGACCGCTCGGGTGCAGTGAATGCTGCAAACGACGGCTACGACGCACAAGGTCATCGTTCGGGTGCCGAGTTTGCGGTGGATTCTGCGGTTTTGTGGTCGTGCACTTCATGTGGTGCATGCGTCGACCAATGCCCGGTTGATATTGAACATGTGGACCACATCATGGATTTGCGCCGAGCTCAAGTACTCGGCGATGGTGACTTTCCCGCTGAATTGCAAGGGATGTTTCGCAACCTTGAACGCAGTTCGAATCCATGGGGTGCGCCACCATCTGGTCGTACGCAGTGGATATCCGAACTTGACTTCCCTGTCACCGTGCTTGGTCGCGATGGCCTTGACGAGTTGACAGACAACTTCGAATTTCTCTTCTGGGTTGGCTGCGCGGGTGCGTATGACGAGAAGGCTCGGCGCACAACCAAAGCAGTTGCTGAATTGCTCCACATGGCCGATGTCACATTTGCAGTGCTAGGCGATGGCGAAACCTGCAATGGTGACCCGGCGCGCAGAGCAGGCAATGAGTTCCTGTTTGTGGAGCAAGGCAAGGCAGTGATTGCCACATTCGATGCGGCACATGTGAAACGCATCATCGTGACCTGCCCACACTGCCTCAACACGATTGGCCGGGAGTACCCGCAACTTGGTGGTCACTACGAAGTCATCCATCACACATCACTTCTCGCTCGCCTTGTTTCGCAGGGGCGCCTCACCCCCATCCACCCAACGGATACGACCGTGACCTATCACGACCCGTGTTATCTCGGTCGTCACAACAAGATTTATGAACCACCTCGTGAATTGCTTGCAGCAATTCCTGGTCTGCAAGTGCGTGAAATGGACAAGAGCCGAGGCACATCATTTTGTTGTGGCGCTGGCGGCGCTCGCATGTGGCAGGAAGAAAACATTGGAACGCGTATCAATGTTGAGCGCACATCTCAAGCCCGCGCTACGGGTGCGGACACCATCGCTGTGGCATGCCCGTTCTGCACGGTGATGCTTGATGATGCTGGCAGTTCAGCTGACACAGCACTCAATGTGCGTGATGTGTCGCAGCTATTGCTCGACAGCATCAAGCCGCAGCCATAAGCAGCTGCGTCAGGGCAAAAGAGGATAGAAATTCGGTGCAAGCAATCGCGAATAGGTTGCAGTGATGTGATTTGAATCCCGATAAAGCACCATGCCTTGACGCACTACATCGCATGGTTGTGGTGCCGGTCCACACAACGCCGGTGTGAGGTCTAACACTGACACTCCGGAAATCTTTGCGGCAGTTGCAGCATCGATTCCACCAA
>RFTO01000260.1 GCA_009923375.1 Actinomycetota bacterium
GTTGAGAGCGCCCCTGCGTCGCCTCCCTCGGCGGTGCGAACCGCAGCGTACGAAGTGCCTGCGCTGCCAGAGCGGTAGCAGAGGGTTTCAAACCCGTTGAAGGTCTAGGGCGGTTTACCAGCCCATGACCATATTCGACTCAATCACTTTTCGTGCGCGGTCCAGATCGTCGCCTGTCTCGTGCATGTACAGCCGAATGGCATGCAGTTTGTCGCCCGACGCCTTGGAGAGGCATTCCCTCGCCGTGCTGCACGGATTATTCAGCGTTGTGGTGAGACCCAACGCCGATTTTGAAATCACCCACGTGTCTCGCGGACGTCGGGTGAGTCGCACAACTTTTTCACCAGGATAGGCGTCTTCCACAACCGCTGCCGCGCCCTGCTCGTCGGCTGCCCACGAGATAATAATGTGGGCGAGGGTCTCAATTTCATAGAGTGGCATCGCGTTGGGTTCCTAGAGGAAATAGCGGCTCGGCAGCTGGCTTCAGATAACTGAGACCTTACGCCACATCCCCCATGGGAGTCAATTGTTGCGAGGGCGACGTGCGAACTCGGGGTGTGTGGACTACGATAGGGTGAGTTGGCTCACCGCGGAGGTGTCTTGCGATGCGTTACGACCGAAATGGTTTTCCGATTCCACCTGACTTTGGCGTGCCATACGCGGGTGTGCCCGATGCCGGTTCGCCCGATGAAGCGATGCCTCGCCGTGGCGTAGGTTCACGAAAGCGATTGGTGGTGCTGGCGATGGTGGCTGTTGGGCTGGCGGTGGTCGTGGTGCCGGAGATGATGCCCACGGTGCGGCAGATGGTCGTAGAATGGTCGCTGGAGCGGGCTGGAGCGTGCGAGGCACGCAACGACTTGGGTGGAGCGATCGCCGACATGAGCCGCGCGATCCGTTGGCACGGCGACGATGTCGACTTGCTCTGCATGCGTGCGATGCTGCGATTGGAAGACCGGGATGCCACAGGCGCCCTGATGGATGCCACGCACGCCGCTGCAATCGCTCCGACAGCGGTGCAACCGTTGCGTGTGCGGGCGCTTGTCCATGCGGTGCTGGGGCAAGGGGATGAGGCAATTGCCGATGCGGAAATGGTTGTTGCTTTAGCCGCACCGGGCGATTCAGAGACGCTCAACCACCGAGCTTATATTCGCGCCATCGTTGGCCGCGAACTGCCGGCCGCCCTTCGCGATATCGATGCGGCGATCGGATCGCTTGGCAAATCATCGCCCGAGTTGCTCGACACACGCGGGTTTCTCCTCCATCTTTTGGGCCGTCACCAAGAGGCAATCGATCAACTCAACCTAGCCATTGACGGCATGCAGCAACAGCGACGACAGTTGGGACTGCTGGCTGGACGCATGGATCGCAGTGAACTGACTCGCAGGCTGCGGGCGCTCGACCACGGCTTGGCCGTGATGCTCCAGCATAGGGCGATGGCCTGTCAGGAAGCGGGCCTCAACGAGCAGTCCAAGCAGGATTTTGAACTCGCGAGAAAGAAGGGATTCGACCCAAGTCGAGGCATCTTTTAGG
>RFTO01000027.1 GCA_009923375.1 Actinomycetota bacterium
TCGACCCACCAAGAGAAGTCAGGAACGTGTCAGCTTGCGATAGGTCGCGCGGTGCGGCCGAGCTGCTTCCGCGCCCAGACGCTGCACCTTGTTGGCCTCGTAGGCATCGAAGTTACCTTCGAACCAGTACCACTGCGAGTCGCCCTCATAAGCCAGGATGTGCGTCGCCACACGATCAAGGAACCAGCGGTCGTGCGAGGTGATCACTGCGCACCCAGGGAATTCCAGCAGCGCGTTTTCCAAGCTGCCGAGAGTCTCGACATCGAGGTCGTTTGTCGGCTCATCAAGCAGCAGCAAGTTACCGCCCTGCTTGAGGGTGAGCGCGAGGTTCAAGCGGTTTCTCTCACCACCAGAGAGCACATTCGCTGCCTTCTGTTGATCGGGGCCTTTGAAACCGAAAGCCGACACATATGCGCGCGAGGGCATCTCAACCGCACCGACCTTGATCCAGTCGAGCCCATCGGAGACCACTTCCCACAGGTTCTTGGTGCCGTCCAGTCCAGCGCGATTTTGGTCGACGTAACTGAGCTTGACTGTCTCCCCCATCTTGATCCGGCCAGAGTCAGGCTGCTCGCCTTCGCCAGTGGCAGCACCCAAGATCATCTTGAACAGCGTCGTCTTGCCAACACCGTTCGGCCCGATGACACCGACGATGCCGTTGCGAGGCAGTGTGAAGGAAAGGTTGTCGATGAGGACGCGGTCGCCGAATCCCTTGGTGAGATTGTCAACTTCCACAACTACGGAGCCCAAACGCGGACCCGGCGGAATCTGAATCTCCTCGAAATCGAGTTTGCGCATCTTGTCAGCTTCTGTGGCCATTTCCTCATAGCGATCAAGGCGCGAGCGGCTCTTGGTCTGCCGAGCCTTGGCATTACTTCGTACCCACTGCAGCTCATCTTCGAGCCGCTTGCGCATTTTCGCGTCCTTTTGCCCCTCGATCTTCAGTCGCGAGGCCTTTGTCTCCAGGTAGGTGGAGTAATTCCCCTCGTACGGATAACACCGGCCGCGGTCGATCTCAAGAATCCACTGCGCCACGTTGTCCAGGAAGTATCGATCATGTGTGATGGCAACGACGGTGCCTGGGTACTTCTCCAGGTGCTGCTCAAGCCACTGGACGCTCTCAGCATCGAGGTGGTTAGTCGGCTCATCAAGCAGGAGCATGTCAGGCTGCTGCAACAGCAACTTGCACAGTGCAACACGGCGACGCTCACCACCCGACAACACAGTGACATCGGCATCCGACGGCGGGCAACGAAGTGCATCCATTGCCTGTTCAAGTTGATTGTCCAAATCCCACGCATTGAGGTGGTCGATCTGCTCTTGAAGCTGCCCCATCTCCGACATCAACGCATCGAAGTCAGCATCGGGTTCGCCCATAAGCGCGCCGATCTCATTGAAGCGATCCAGCATCCCCTTGGTCTCAGCTACACCCTCTTGCACATTGCCGAGCACATCTTTATCGGGATTGAGTTGCGGCTCCTGGGTGAGGATGCCCACGGTGTATCCAGGGGTGAGTAAGCCGTCGCCATTGGACAGATGCTCCACACCAGCGAGGATCTTGAGCAGAGTCGACTTACCCGCACCATTGGGCCCGACTACGCCGATCTTTGCGCCGGGCAGGAAGGCGAGGGTTACGTCATCGAGGATGACCTTGTCGCCGATTGCCTTGCGAGCTTTACGGAGCGAGTAGATGTATTCAGCCACGAGAGCCAATCCTAGCGGCGCACTCACTTAGGGAGTGGTTGATCGCCTCCTAGCGTGCGTTAGTGAGGAGTCCCTGCCACAGCAGATGCATCGATCTTGACCTACATGCGCACCAGCGCATTGTCGTCACTTGTCAGCGCGACCATGGTGAGCGATACCTTCGTGGCCTGGGACGAATCATCGATGGACAGCGCGAGTTCGTAACTCATCGCGCCACCTTTCACTCGGAAGGTTGCCGAGGTGGACGAATCCGCTGACGTCGGTAAAGGTGCCAACTCCACGGTTGACTCGAAGGCGCGCATCACCGAAGCCATCTGTAGAACTGTCGATGTGTCTAGATCATCGGCGATGGCGACTATCAGCGGCCACGCGTCACCGTCAAACAACCCCTCGACCACGAGTCGTGCAGTCGTGGCAAGTTCGGCTGACGGATGTGGCACGGCGCGTAGATTGAGTGTCTGCACCTTCTGCTGTGCCTGAGGTGCAAGCCTGATCTCCACTCGCAGTCGGCCGGTTGCGCAGGGAACCCACCACACCAGATGCGATGCAGCTGTGCCGGAGATCTGCTCAGCTGGACCGGTGATTCCGCCAAGCTTGGCGATCTGTTCGGCGAGCGCCTGAACTCGGTGAGCCCGAGGCTCGTCCTCGTCCACATTCGGACTAAACAGCGCATCGGCTGCAGCGTCATCCCATTGCACCAACAATCGGTTGACGTGAATGAAGGCACTCTTCGTCGCGGAGGTCGGCGAGATAACTCGCGAAGGCGCATCAGATGCGATCAACAACTCGCGCAACATTTGCGTAGCCACACGGTATGCGCCGCCGTAGCGTCCGTTGCTCAGCGCAATCGCACCCACACCTGTAACGGGGTGCCAGACCATGTGGGTGCCGTAGCCCGGATAGCCGCCGGAGTGACCGACAGTGGTGCCGAATCGTGGTGTCGGTGCGTTCATCAATCCGAACCCGTACATGGGCGAGCTCATCACCAATGGTCCGGCAGATAGATCGACGTTAACCGAGGAGAAGATGTGCCTGTGGCCCTGTTGCATCTCACGACGACTGTCGCGGCTCAGGACCTCGTCGCCGGCATTCCGCTCCCCTGCGGCAAAGGCATCACACATGAAGGTGACCCACAGCGCCAAATCCTCGACATTGCTGAACAACCCACCAAGCGGGGCGAATTCACCAGTCGGCGCGACGGGCTCGACATGCCATTGCTCATCGCGCTTGAAATGGCCGTCTGCGAGCAAGGTTGCATCGACATCGTCCAAGGTGAAACCGGTGTTGTTCATCCCCAGTGGTCGCAGGATCTGAGTTGTGACGTACTCCTGGTATTGCACTCCTGACACATTGGTGATGACGCGCCCGAGGATGGTGTACCCAAGATTGCTGTACTCGAAATCCGTTCCAGGGCGCTCATTGAAAGCAAAGCCATTACTGAGCATCGCTGAGTAATCCGCAGGCTGCATGGATTCTTGACGATCAGCCCATGGGTCGTCCGTCGCCCAGCCAGGCTGCATGGTCAGCAAGTCCCGAACCGTAGGCGGCCGGGAGTCGCTTGTTGGCAGGGCAACCGATGAGAGCTCAGGGACATAGTCGGCAACCGGCAGTTCAAGTCGCAGGAGACCGGCATCGCGCAGGCGTAAGACGGCTGCAGCGGTAAAGGATTTCGTCATCGATGCGATCCGGAAGATGGCTCGCGCATCGGGCGCTTGCCCGCCGATAGTCGCCATCCCTGCGCCACCTGCAAGCAGCAACTTCCCGTCGAACACGACGCCGTAGGCAAGCCCCGGCGCAGTGTTGCCCTCGATGAATGCGAGCGCAGAGGTGGCGAAACCCTCGCTTGCCGCAGTGATGGATTCGGGCATGCTGCCCACGCTGTAAGTCGACACACCCCGAGCCTAAGCGGCGCGGTTACATCTGGCCCCACGTGACGCCATCGGCTAGGAAATGCCACCCAAGCCACCACCACAGCGTGAGCAAACCCAAACGCGCTGTGCGTTTGCGCATCGCACGCTGCATCACGTTCTCCAGCGGCGCAATCAATCCGGGCCGCCACCGACCGAACAGCCACAGGCCAGCGCCGATGGCGAGGAACAAGAGATAGCCGATCTCGGTGAAATCGTGCGTCATGGTTTGACGACTTTGCCGAAGACCAGCCAGCCGACCGCGAGCCAGCCGACGGTGAAGGTGAGGTGCCCAAGGAATCCCGCGATTGCCGGTGCCACGATGACCGTAATCGTGGGATACGCCTCGTCGTTGTGCACCGACGAAAACAATGGTGTCCATCGGCGCACCCCGCGCTGCATGCCAGATCGCAGTGAGGAGCACTGCAGCCGTCCAAAGATCGAGGCGCTTGACAAAGGCGGACACGCGCACGCCCCAGCCCCCATCGCGTCGCATGCCACGCAACTATTGCGGCGGTTCTGCCCGCCCCATGGGTGGAATCAGTCGAACCACCCGTCTGTGTCAGCACTGGCTACACTTCACGAGTGATTTCCTGCACCAACGCGCGCAAACACAGAAGGTGGGGGCGTTAAGCCCCCTTTCCTAGTGCGCACTTGCGCACCCCGCCGCATGCGAAGTGCGGCAACCGAGCGCCCGTAGCTCAGTGGATAGAGCAGGAGCCTTCTAATCTCTTGGTCGCTGGTTCGACTCCAGCCGGGCGCGCAACACCTTATGGTGAACGCCATCGACAGTTTCAGGGGAATCACCATCACCACTGAGGCCTCCGCGAGGCCTTAAGTCCTCACCTTCGACGAGGCTCGGATCCCCTTGAGATCCTCGAGTTGAGCTTGTGTTGTTGCGACCTAACTCTCACCCACGCAGGTTCTCACTCTCACCCGCGCAGGTTCACTTCCGTGCCGTGACTATTTCCATCAGCTAGCACCCGTGTGGTCGCCTGCCCTGCCGACCACACGGTCAGCAGCAGCTCGAAAGCGAGTCGGTGCGCCTGGCCGTGAGCTGGGACTTCCCAAGAAGCGACTGCGAATCGAGAAGTCTCCGTTGTCTGCGAGCCCAACCGCTCGAAGTTAGCGGTCACCTGCGCACGCTCGGGCTGCGATAGATACGGCAGCAGCGCGCTATGCCACACAAAGGTGGTCGACCTAGGCGCTAATTCCATCTGTTGAAGGGCTGTCACTGCGTCAAGCCGCCTGACGGCAGGAGGAAAATCCTGGGCAACGCGAATCGCCGCACCCAACCGTGCAAATCGCTCCACGTGGTCAGGCCACACATATGAACTGAGGCGCAATCGTCCAGCCGAGGTGGATGCATCAATTGGATGGATGTCGTAGCCCAGGCGCGAGGAGATCCGCGGTTCTTGCCATTCACGCTCCCCCGGCATTAACTCGAGCCGGTCAACGTTGAGTAACAAACCCGCACTGCTGCCAATCTCCCGCACATGCACCGGCTGATCGACTCCCACCTCTGCCAGGGCGATGCGCAGTGGGTGAGCACGACCAACCTCATTCGTCTGCGGTGGACTGGAGAGATACTCAGCAATCACCTCGGGGCCTGCCGCGAAGGCTTGTGCCACCGCGCTGCGCATTGCTTCCGGTTCCGCTGCCCCACCTCCGCCGACAGTCGGCAGCATCAGCGCCAAAAATGATGCGCGCCGATCGAGCGCAAGGGCGTGCATGGCGGCGAGCAGGCGTAAAGGAATGAAATCGGCGAAGCGCACGACCTCTGGCATGTGCATCTCCATCGCACATGTGCCGATTGCCCGCAACACCGCCGCCGACACCGGCGCACCGGCGTTCTCACACACTCGAACTTGCCACTGCAACGACTCATCGAATGTGACGACATCGTCATCAGCCACCCCGATCATCGTCAGTGCTTCTGTGTGAGTCGGTGGTCTGCTGCCGCGTCGATAGCAGCAAAAAGGAGCGGAGCGACGAGGGCTGCACCAGGCGGCGTGAAGTGGGAACCATCCCAGCGCAGGAAGATCTGCGGGTGGTCCGTCAGGTGTTCGGGGCACGGCGGCCCGGCTGGGCAGATGATCGGAGTTGTGCCCACGAGGGGGAGATTGCCACCCCTTGTATGCACCCACGCACCTAGTTGCGAGATCACATCGTTGAGGTGGTTGTAAATCCCATCACTGCCGTCATCAGGCTGACAGCCCGGAATAGCTGCCGCCACATCGCGGCACTCCCCTTTGTGTCGCAGCGACCGCCATGTCACCGGCGCAACCTCCACTACTGCGCCACCAGCTGAGAGGATGTCGTATGCCCGCTGCCAACCAGCGACTAATGCTGCATCGTGTGCAGGTGTGCGCGGCATCAGCACCGTGCCGTCATCGGCGCGCATCGGAAACCGCTCACGAACGGAATGCATCCACACAACTGATGGGTGATAGCGAGCAATGAGGCGCTCGTAAGCCGCTGGCACTGCGTCAAGACACGCTCTAGAAAAATCAAAATCAGCTAGGCCGTCTTCAGTGAGTTGGTAACCGCTAGCGATGCCGCAGCCAGACCACGCTGATGCAATTAAGCGCACACCTTGTTTCTTAGCGACCTCGTCAAGAGCAGGCATCAAGCTCTTGGCGATCGAATCGCCGACGATTGCCAGTGTGGGTGCTCCACGAACAGTTGACCCGAGCACAGTCATGGTGCCAGGTGTCGCGGAGGTGTTCCACTGCTCAGTGTTGGCGGCAGCCGGAGTGGAGGCGAACACAACCACCCCGGTGAGCACCAAGATCCCCGGCACAGCAGCGAGCTTTTGCAGGTGCTGCGACAAGGGCTCATCCGCGCGGCCGCGGCGCAGCGGCTTTTCCACCAGGTAATACGACGCAGTGGCCAGAGTCAGCGATGCTGCTGCACGCACCCCTGCCAAGGGAAGTCCTTGGAGATGTACATCGCCAGATTCGAGTAAGACCTGTACAGGCCAATGCCATAGGTACAGGCTGTAACTAATGGCCCCAAGCCAGACGGCCACGGGGTTGCTGAGGAAAAGTCTCACGACATCGAATCTGGACTCGCTGCCCCGACCCAACTCCAAACCGACGACTAACAAGGCCGTGGCCACGCTGATAGCCACCGCCCCGCCGTAGTAATACGCAGCCCCGTCGCCACGCAAAGTTCCCAACCCTGCGGCGATTGTGAGTGCGCCGAACGGGACGAGCCACCGACTGACATTGACTCGCTTACGTGCTCGGTCGGCGGTAGTGCGCGCCGCTAGACGCCGCAGAATGAGTGCGGCGGCAACTCCGACGAGTAACTCGTGCACACGGGTGTCTGTGCCGAAGTAGGCACGCGAAGGGTCGTGGGCGTAATCCAGAGCCATGAGTGTTGCTGAGGCCACGAGCATGACGGCCACGAGCATCTCGGGGATCCATCGGCGCAGGCGCAGGCTCACAATCGCCAAGACCGGCCACACAACGTAGAACTGTTCCTCGATGGCCAGCGACCACATGTGCCGCAGCGGAGAGACATCAGCGAACTCGGCGAAGTAAGAGGAGTCGGTGTTGATGAAGTGCCAGTTGGCGATGTACATCAATGTCGCCACGGCGTCTTCACGCCAGCTCAACTGAGCAATTGGGTCGTATCTGCGCGAGACGATGGCGACGGCGATGACGACGACCACCACAGCCGGTAGGAGCCGCCGAAAGCGCCGAATGTAAAAAGTAATGAGGCTGATGCGGCCGGTGGCATCGAATTCCCGCACGAGCAAAGTGGTGATCAGAAAACCCGAGAGCACAAAGAAGATGTCGACGCCGAGGAAACCGCCGGGAAGCCAGCCAAGATTCAAGTGATACGCGAGCACCGCCAGAACCGCAACTGCGCGCAAGCCTGCGAGCGCGGGGCGGAACTCCAAACTTGGGTCACTGCGCTGTGTGCGCGTCATTCACGCACCTGCGAGATCGACCCCGAATCGGACATGCGGGGCACGCTATCAGCGCGCTCGCGGGAATAGGCTTTGCCGCACGCGCAGGGACCATCTCGTGACGATCTCTCTGCTCGCTTAATAACCGCGAATATCGAAGGAAGGGATCAGCTGTGGGTCGTTTGCGTGCACTTGCCCTGCCGCTGATCCGCCCTTTCGTCAAGGCAGCACTGCATGGAGTTCACGTCGCCGGCAACGGCTGGTACGCCATATTCATGGCCCGCGCCTACAAACGGCGCAAGTTCGACCGTGTTGTCGCTCTCGCGGCAAAGGCAAACAAGCGTTTTGAACCGCTTCCATCAGTGGAAGGCTTGTGTGCGAAAGCGCATATGCAGATGGGGCAAGTTGTTGAAGCGATGCACCACGCGAGCATCGCTGCACTCGAGGCACCAAAATCACCAAGTCGCCGCGCAGACATGCTGAGCTTGTCGGGTCGTGTGATCGAGACTGACCCGCGCTGGCGTCCTGTTGTCAATCCGACTTACGTGCCACCGATTCCTACAACCGATGCCGGCGGCAAGCCAGTGGTGTTGTACGTCGCCAAGGAATCAATGCCTTGGCAGAACAACGGCTACTGCACTCGTTCACATGAGACTCTCCTCGCGATTGCCAAAGCGGGCTATTCCCCAGTAGCAGTAACGGTGCCGGGCTACCCGCCAAACAATCCTGAAGCAATCACCAGTGCGGTCGAAGGCATCGAATACCGTCACATGCTGCCGGGCAGTAAGGCCATTTTGGGCCTGCCCTATCACTCGTATCTGCAGCTGGCGACTCAGACATTTGCCGCGCAGATGCAACAGATCAAGCCATCGCTCCTACACGTGGGCAGCGGTCACCGAGGATATGAAACTGCGTTGGTCGGGCAAGCGCTATCTCGTTGGGCGAATGTTCCGTGGGTATACGAAGTCAGATCGTTCTTTGAAACCACCTGGACATCCAATGAGAAGTACATGGAGAACTCCCTTTACTTCCAACGGCGACTTCGCAGTGAGACTCGTGCAATGCACGCCGCCGACTTAGTCATCACCCTCTCTGGCCCGATGCGCGATGTGATTGTGAACATTCACGGGGTGGACCCCGCCAAGGTCGTCATGCTGCCTAACGCTGTCGACCTCGATCGCTTCGAGGCCCGCGAGCGCAGTGAGACTATGCGAGCTTCGCTGGGCTTGACTGGAAAATTTGTCCTCGGCTATGTCAGCAACCTCGACCATTTCCGCGAAGGGCAAGAGGTGCTGTTGCGGGCGGTGGCGTTACTTCGTAAGCAGGGTATCGATGCTGCCGCGTTGCTGGTGGGAGATGGGCGACGCCGAACGGAGTTGGAGGGGCTTGCGCGCAAACTTCGGCTCGGCGGCAACGCTGTGTTCACTGGCAATGTGCCATTCGACGATGTCGACGACTACTACTCGCAGATCGATTTGTTCGTCGTACCGCGGGTAAACGAGCGCGCAGGTCGCTTGGTGAGTCCAATGAAACCCTTCGAGGCTATGGCGATGGGTGTACCGATCATCGTCAGTGACCTGCCCGCCTTAGTGGAGATCGCGCAGGACGGCCGGTGTGGAATCTTCCGTCACGAAGACGCCGCCGACCTCGCCCGTGTTGCAAGCGAGCTTCACGCTGATCCGCACAAGCGGGAGCAGATGGTGCAGCGCTGCCGTGAATGGGTGAGCACCGAGCGAACATGGGATGCCAATGCGCGCACCCTGGTCGCGGCGTACGCACTCGCCCATGAGAACTTCGCCAAACGCACGGACTCGCGCAAGTCTGAGGAGGTGGGCTCATGATTGGCACCTTGCACGGTAAGCGATCTGAGCACGCTGTGTCCGAAGCGATGAACTCTCTGCATCATCTGGATTTCTCTGGCGGCAGCCAGCCAGCAGTCTGGACCACCACCACGATGTGGCTGCGTAATCCATATCTACGCATTCTCTACAGCAGGATGCTCGATCACAATCTTCTCTTCGCGCCGACGAATTCCATCGCCGCCACTATGGATCTGCGCAAGCGCGTGCCGGCCCAGATTCCGGTGGTCATGCATCTGCATTGGCTGCACCCAATCCTGCACGGCATCAAGGATCGCGATAAAGCACGTGCGGCCCTGGAGAGTTACATCAAGCAGCTCACAGCCGCCAAGGCCATGGGTATCTCAATCGTGTGGACGATCCACAATGTACTTCCACATGACGCGGTCTTCGAAGACCTCGAAATGGAATTGCAGCGACGGGTGCTCGAGCTTTGCGATGCCGTTCACGAGATGAGTGACAGAACGCGGGAAATGTGCGCCGAGTGGTTCAGCCCGGTGCCAGCCGAGGTCATCCGAGTGCCTCACCCGTCCTACCACGGCGCCTACCCTGATTACCTTTCGCGCACAGAAGCGCGGATGCACCTCGGCATTTCGCAGGGCGAGACCGTGTTTCTACTGTTCGGGGCGATCAAGCCGTATAAGGGGCTTTTGGAGTGCGCGGCGGCGGTCGATGCGCTCGCTCTGACTGAACCTGTGCGCCTCTTAGTCGCTGGCAAAGCCGACCAATCAGAGGACACCAAGCGCTTCCTGCACGCTGCTTCCACCAATCCGGCGATGAGCGTGCATGCCGAGTTCATCGATGAGGTCGATGTTCAGGTGTTTTTCCGCGCCGCAGATATCGCGGTGCTCCCTTACCTGCGCACATTGAATTCTGGTTCGCTGGCGTTGGCGCTCACCTTCGGATTACCGGTGGTGATGCCGCAGGATTCCGGCTCCTTGCCGCTGCTGGACCCATCGTTTGCACTCACCTTCGATGGAACTTCAACGCAGGGGTTGCGGGAGGCGATGCGCACATCCCT
>RFTO01000261.1 GCA_009923375.1 Actinomycetota bacterium
GCGTTAGCCGCCTATATTTGCGGCATCGACTAACGCGGCCAGGCAGCGGCCGAACTCCTCAAGGTGTGCAGCCGAAGGCTCGCCGGTGGATTCATCCATGTATCGGTCGCGGCGCATCTCGATCATGATCGAATGCACGCGTGGCTCCACTTCGTAATGAACAAGTGGCACATAGGTGCCGACAAACGGCGAGTCAATGTCAATACAACCCATCGGCGTGAACGCCTGGCGGGCGGCATCCACCAACCATGGCGGCGTGTGGATCGGGTGGGTGCCCAAACACACATCAGGTCTTGCCCCATCTGCATGCAACTCATACGGCAGAGGTGCAAGCGGGAACGAATGAACGTCAATAATCGTCACATCTCCACAGGTGTCAAGCCGCTCTTGCACTGCATCGGCGAAAGCTGCGGAGTAGGGGGCGAAGAAGTTCGTGATCAACTCCGACCGCTGATGCGGTGAGGGATCGCGGAGGATTTTTCCGTCCGAGGTGCGCGTGTACACCGCGCCCATGCCAACGCGCTCCATCTCCTCACGCTCGTCTGGAAAACGCTCGGGGTCGATCACCAGGCGCGACATGGCGTTCTCGAAAATCCACGGTCGCACGAGGGCAGCGCCTGCTGCAATTTGTGCGATGAGATCCGTGTGAGCATCTGTCATCTGCAGCAGCTCCGACACCAGTGCTGAATCATCAAGCTCGATATCCGCACGAATGTCCGCAGGAATCACTCGGGAACTGTGCGGAACATGCAGGATTACGCCTGAGTTCGGGTCGCCGGTGTGAAGCCTCCATGAGCCGCTCGCTGGGGTGGGACTCGTCGACATACATCAATGAATCCCACCGAGCGATTCCTTATTCCCGATCTGGCGTGAAATCTCCAACCATGGCACCGAACCCCCGTGACACCCCGTGACAAATAGGCGAAAGCTTTATGGGGAATTGAATGAAGTCCGGCTGCGTTTAAACGTAAATCAATAACTATCTTGTTAGTACCGCAGATGCGACACGCCCATGCGTGCGTGTCGTCGCTCAATCATGTGCACGTGTCAGAGGAAAGGTGCATACTCCCGCTCCCGATCACCTGTAAATACGAAACGCGAGGACACCTGTGAAGAAGAATCAGTCACGAACTCTGCACCTCATCGACCTCGAGAATCTCAGCGGTTGTGGCTCCTGCACTGCCGCGCTGACGGCCGACATCCACCGCGCTTATATGGCCGTGGTCCCCACTTCGCCCTACGACCATTACATCGTCGCCACCAGCCACCGGAACTTCACCGCAACTGCCACCTGGCCCGGCGGATTCCGTGTGGTCGGCTCCGGTCAAGACGGTGCTGAGACAGCGTTGTGCGCCCACGTGTTGGAACTCGATGTTCCCGCCCATTACGACCACCTCGTGGTGGCCTCTGGCGACCACTATTTCGCCGAGCACGTGTACGCCTGGAAAGGCGCCGGATTGGCGGTCACTGTGGTCAGTCGTGAGCGGCAAATCTCTTATGCGCTTTACACAGCGGCGACCAGATTCGTCA
>RFTO01000262.1 GCA_009923375.1 Actinomycetota bacterium
GCTCGGTGCAACCATCGCAATTGCTGCACGCACGTCCCAAACCTCAGCATCGTTGCCGCTTTATGCATGTGCGGGAGCTGTAGTGGCTGTGCTTGTGACCGTGAGCCTTGGTGGTCGATTGGGTCATGACCCGGTGAGCACAGTGCTTGCCGGAGTTGCGGTCGCATCGTTTGCAACTGCCACTCAGACATATGTGCAACAACGGAATTCGTCAGTGTTGCGGCCGGTTTATTCGTGGATTCTTGGGCAACTCACCACCGCTGGTTGGGAATCAGTACGCGCAGTTGTCGGCTATGTCGCAGCAGCCATCGCTGTCCTCTTGTTGGTGGCACGAAAACTTGATGCGCTCATGCTCAGCGATGATGAAGCAGTATCACTCGGCGTGAACCCGCGCAAAATGCGCATTCTCACGATTGGGGCAGCCACTCTCGCGACTGCTGCGGCTGTGTCCGTCAGTGGCCTCATAGGTTTCGTCGGGATTGTTGTGCCACATCTCGTGCGATATCTCACGGGCATGGCCACCATGAGGTTGCTTCCGATGATCACACTGAGTGGTGCAGCGTTTCTCGTACTTGCCGATCTCGGCGCACGCACGGTCGTCGCTCCGGCGGAAATACCCATCGGTGTGATCACGGCATTTGTGGGTGCGCCCTTCTTCCTGCTGGTGCTTCGCAACCGAGGAGGGTCTCTTCGATGATCTCACTACAAGATGTGTCTGTCAGTTTGCACGGTCATGAGATTTTGCACGGCATTGATGCGGAAATCCCAACTGGTTCATGGACATGCATTGTCGGACCTAATGGTGCGGGCAAGACCACATTGCTTCGGGTACTCATTGGCGCGCAGCCTTTCCACGGTGAGGTCAGCGTCCATGGCAAAGCTCTGGATGCCCGAGGTGCATCGCAGGTTTTCGCTGCGTTCGTTGCGCAACGACCGGCGATTCCGGCGGGAATGCGTGTTGCGGAGTATGTGAGCCTAGGCCGCTTTCCTCATGGCCAAAGTCGAGCAGGACGCAAGTCAGTTGCCGTCGTCGAGGAAACGCTGGCCGCACTTCATCTCACATCGGTTCGCCATCGAGTGCTCGCATCGCTTTCGGGCGGAGAGTTGCAGAGGTGCACGATTGCGCGGGCGCTGGCACAGCAGGCGCCGGTGCTTGTCCTCGATGAACCGACAAGTGCTCTTGACCTTCATCGCCAGCCAGCAATCCTGGATTTGATTGACGAACAGCGCCGCCTACGCGGCATGACTGTGGTGTCCACGATGCATGACATCACACTTGCAGCGATGTATGCACAGCAGTTTGTCGTGCTGGACCAAGGTCGAGTTGTCGATGCCGGCTCAACCTTTGAGGTGTGTCAACGAGAGGCGTTGGCGAAAGCCTTCAATCACAATATTGAAATCGTGATGAGTCCTCGTGGCACACCGGTGGTGCTCCCCAAGCGAGGTTGATCTGCCTCGCCCATGCATTGGGTTTTACGAACGCTCCGGCCCGGGCGAGGTTGATCTGCCTCGCCCATGC
>RFTO01000263.1 GCA_009923375.1 Actinomycetota bacterium
GCCGCTGCTGCCGCTGCTGCTGCCGCTGTCGCTGTCGCTTAGCACCAGCTGGCCGTCAGGTAGGGATTGACGCCGATGTAGCCACGGCTGACCATATAACCAAGCGCCTCCAGCGCGTAGAGATCCCTGACGGTGAGGAGCGTATCGGGAGGCAGCGCCGTCCACTTCTCAGTCGCATTCACCACAAAGCCCACCAGATAGCGGACAGTGGGTGAGAGGTTGTTGCGGCTGCCGCCCATGCACAGGTCAATCGCCGAAGGAACCGGGCCCAATAGGATGGGAGTATCAGAGGCAAGCGCAGGCGCCTGCTGCGTCTCATTGCACCAGCAGCCGTTGTGGTAGAGACCGCTGCGCTCACAAGGCTTCTCATCATCATAGACAACATTGCCACTCGCATCAATGAGATCGGGCATGCTGTCGCTGTCGCTGTCCGTGCTGTCATCCTCTGCAGCAGGAGGAGCCGCTGCCCGGTCAAGCTCCCCCAGGAGATCCAGCGTGGACTGGAAGTTATTCCGGTTCATCTGCGTATCCCCGAAGGCCCCACGGAACTCCTCCGATCGCCGAAGCCACTCCTTCTTATCATCCGAGCGAATGCAGGCAATGCAGTTCGCCAGGCAGAAGAGGGCATTGTAGCGCGCCACAGGACGACCCGTCGCCACTGCCAGTTCACAGACACGATCAAAGAGCAGGCCGTGCTCCACGAACACATCCGCCGCACCACCATCAGCAACAACATTGGAGAGAAGCCAGAGGATCGTCTTGAACTTCTTCTCATGCTTATCGCCATACAGCAGCCCCTCAACGAGATCGTAGACGAGCTCAAACTGCTCAGGATGGATCGCCTGGTTCGCCGTCACATCGCCGAGGATGCGCAGGAGATGCAGGAGCTCATCGTTGCTGGCCTCCGTGAACAGGTTGAGGAGGCTGTTCAGAGCGCGGTAGTTGTAGTGCGTCCGATCCACATTGTGGCTTAGGATCGCCAGCAGATCTATGCGCGTCGCATTGGGGAAATCGCGCACCTCCTCATTCTCAAGAAGCACCATGACATGATCACGGATCTCAAGAGACTCCGTCAACCGGTTAAGGTTGCAGAGCAAGAACGATGCGGCCCGCTGCAACGGATTCAGCGAACTGCGCATATTCTCAAAGATCGTCGTCAGCTGCTCCATGGCGGCCGCGGTCGCTGCGTCAGCAACCGTCTTGGTGTCCGCACCCACCAAGTTTCCCATGGCCCACGACGCGAAATCGCGCGTCTCCTGGTCGGCGTCGCCCATGAGGCGGGCAACCAACGGAATGTAATCGTTCACAAGCAGAACCGCCAGGAGCGCCTTGCAATCCGCTGCCTCCTCATCACCTTGCATCATATTGATGATATCATTCAGGAACTTCTTGCGATCCAGAATGAAAGCCGTGCGCGCAGAAAGCTCAGTGTATTGGGGGGACATCGTACTTGCCACCCTGCTGGTGGCACCGGTGTCAATTTTGTGCTGTGGCTGCCTCAAAGTTGCCTCATCTTAT
>RFTO01000264.1 GCA_009923375.1 Actinomycetota bacterium
CTGGGAATTCAAGCGTGGCGCCACCGTCGCGTGCACCTCGAAGTAGATGATGATGAACCATCAATCAACACTATGAAGGTGCTGCGTGAGGGATTCGTCGTTGGGATAACCAACCCAAAAACCATCATCTTTTTCACAGCGGTGATCCCACAATTCGTCCGTCCCGATGCAGGGCCGGTGACGCTCCAACTACTTATCTTCATCTTGGTTTTCGAGGCGATTGCACTCA
Source organism: Actinomycetota bacterium (assembly GCA_009923375.1). Taxonomy (GTDB): domain Bacteria; phylum Actinomycetota; class Actinomycetes; order S36-B12; family UBA5976; genus RFTO01. Next base: position 230 of record RFTO01000264.1, read on the forward strand.
TGTCCGATTCAGCATGGGGAGTGCTTGCAGCCACCGTGCTGCGTAATTGGGTTCAAAGCGCTCAAAGGCTCGCCATCGTCGTTGCGATCGGATCGCTGATGATCGTGGGTCTCGGATTATGGCTCCTCGGCTCCGCTATTGCGGCGATGGTGGCGTAATGACGCTCACTGGGATTCACGCCAAGGAGATCTGGGACGGGTGTGGTTTGCGCGGCGACACCGTGGTCTTCGATGCGCTAGGCATCGTCTGGGTTGGCAGGCGTGAAGATGCTCCACAGTTTGAGGACATCACCTGGGTCGATTACCCACGTGCGTTGGTCACGCCCGGATTCGTCGACGCGCACGTACATCTGACGTCCACCGGCATCGCGCTTGCGAGCATCGATCTAAGTGAGGCAGCTTGCGCCGCTGACTTAATCGATCTTCTTGCCGCTGGATCCCGCAACCTCGCCGCGGACGAAACGGTCTTCGGTCATGGGTGGGAAGAGTCACGCTGGGTTGATCCATCGCTACCAACACGCAAGCAGATTGATGAGGCTGCTGGCAACCGTTCGGTGTATCTCAGTCGCATCGACGTCCACGCAGCCCTTGTCTCATCTGCATTGATGCGGCAGGCAGATTTCTCGCTGCCCGCCGAGGAACTCGGTGCCGTGGTGCGCAGAGAGAGCCATGGCGTGCTACGCAAGGCTGCATTTGCATCAATTAGCGCGGCAGCGCGAGCTAACTATCAGCGCGCTGCATTACTTGCCGCCGCAAAGGTGGGTGTGACGACAGTTCATGAGAACGGGGGACCAGTGGTCTCCAGCGAAGCTGACCTCGAGCAGGCAATCGCTTTAGGTCAGCGTCTCGACCTACCGACTGTTGTTGGTTATTGGGGTGCACTTGGCGGCTCTGAGACAGCCTTGAGGCTCGGAGCTGTGGGGGCAGCAGGCGACCTCTTCATCGATGGCTCACTTGGATCCCACACCGCGCATGTGTTGGAGGAATACGCCGATTCCCCATCTCATGGGGCTGCATACGTGTCCAGCAGCGACATGGCCGAACACATCAACCAAGCACTTGACGCGGGGCTGCAGGCAGGCTTCCATGTCATCGGGGATGCGGCGATGGACTCCGTGTGCGCAGCATTAGAGATGTGCGCCGAGAAAAGGGGAGCCACCGTGCCCCCTGACAGTGTGAGGCTAGAGCACGCCGAAATGGTGTCCGATGTTCATGCGGCGATCCTGCGCAAGCATGGGGTCGCGTTGAGTATGCAGCCGATGTTCGACGCAT
>RFTO01000265.1 GCA_009923375.1 Actinomycetota bacterium
CTGCGCGAGGTCAACATTCGCTGGGGTCTGACCGGGTCGTTCACCAGCAACGGTCTAGAGGATGTCTTTGGTCAATGCAAGATCATCGACACGGCGCTGCTTGGGCGCACCAAGGGCGCCTTCCAGCAACAATATTTTACGTTGATCAACAAGGAGTTCAACCAATGGGCGCCACGCGCTGGGGCGTTGGCGCAGGTGATGGAGCGCATCAAGCCAGCCACTTTCTTGCTTGAGTCGTACACGCTGCCGGATCTGAACGTGGTCGAGGTGCGCTGCCAGATGGACTTGGCCAAGTACAAGCAGATGAAGAAGGACATGGTGCTGGAGTTCCCCGACGCCAAAGCCATCGCGGTCAACGCTGGCGTGGTGACGGGCAAGCTCCAGCAGATGGCCTCTGGGTTTGTCTACGCCGACGACGCGCCGCAGTGGATGTCACCACACAAGTTCGACGCGCTGGACGATCTGCTGGCCGAGAATCAGCGCGCCAACACGCTCATCGCGTACAACTTCAAGGCTGAGCTGGCTGAACTGAAGCGGCGCTACCCGCACGCGCAGACGCTGGACGACGACAACGTCATCGAGCGATGGAACGCCGGTCTGGTTGAACTATTACTGGTTCACCCTAAGAGCGCCGGCCACGGATTGAACCTACAGTACGGTGGCTGCAAGGTGGTGTTTCTGTCGCTGCCCTGGTCGCTGGAGTTGTACGAGCAGACCATAGGCCGGCTGCACCGCAGCGGCCAGAAGCACCCGGTTTGGGTTTACTTGATGATCACCGACAAGACGGTCGATGAGAAGATTTGGCGCGCACTGCGCGACAAGCGAACGATTTCTGACATAGCGATAGAGGAGTTGAAATGAAGTTGACTTGGAGAAGCATGCACGAGGTGCTGACGAAACTGACTGAGGAAGAGGTGCTGAAGTTGCTGCAAGAAGAACAGGCTGGCGCCAACCGCATAACGATCTTGACGCGGCTGCATCAGCGGTACAGCAGCCTGCGGGTCGAGCGCGAGCGCGTGCAACTCTTGCGCGGGGCAGCAACACTATGAAGCCGCCGAGCATCGGATGGTGGCCGACCGGGGGCCACAGCCTCAGTTGGTGGGATGGCGAGAACTGGAGTTGGCCGTGTCTTGACACGGACAGCATCAGGCAAGTGGCGCGGTACAGCAGCAAGATCGACACCGCGAAGAACATCAAGTGGTATCCACGGCCAGACAACTGGCCAGAGAGGAGCAAGACATGATTAGCTACCAAAGACACAACGCGGACAGCTTGGCCAAGCGAGTCTTTTTTGACGAGCCCGCCAGCCCGCCGCACATTACGCCGAGGGCCGGTTACGTTCGTCCCTGCCCGCCAGAGCTTAAATGGGCGGCGCCGGTGCCGAAAGAGGCAAAGAAATGACCGAAGAAGACGATTATGAGTATTACCAGGCGATGTTCAGAGACAGCATCATCTGGTCGGTAGCAATCGTAATGGCGTTTGCATTGTTTGCCTTGCTGG
>RFTO01000266.1 GCA_009923375.1 Actinomycetota bacterium
CTCATCGCGAATCCATCTCTTGCGGAAGTGCCGCTGACCGGGCGATCCTCTCCACTCCTCGGCAGGCTCCCGCCGGGCACATCGTTGGAATCATCGCGACGCCGAGTGCTGAAGATCAACTGTTGCAACTCAATCATCACGCTCAGCAGCGCGGGGACGAATACCAGTGTCACCACCGTGGAGATGAGCAAACCGCCGAGCAACACCGCGCCGATGCCGCGATACAGTTCACTACCGGCACCCGGCGCGAGCACCAGGGGCAACAAACCGACCAGTCCGCCGATTGTAGTCATGAAGATCGGACGAATACGGGTGCGCACGCTTTCAATCACCGCGTCGCCGATGCTCATGTGATCATCGTGAAAGTGAATCAGCGATTGCTCGACGATCAGAATCGGGTTATTCACGACGGTGCCGACCAGCATGATGAAGCCGAGCATCGTGAGCACATCGAGCGGCTGCAGCACCCACATATTGAGCAGCCACAGACCGGCGAAACCACCCACAGCACCGAGCGGCACCGTCATGATCACGACGAATGGATACACCCACGATTCAAACGTCGCAGCCATCAGCAAGTACGTGATGACGACGGCGAGCACGAGATTCCACCGCAGCGACTGCCAGGTGCTGCGCAGTTTATCAGCCGTTCCTTCCAGACTAATGCGATAGCCACCCTCTAACCGGCCGCTGGCTTGCAACGGCTGAATCACCTGCTTGGTGATCATGTCCATCGCGAGTTCGAGCGGCATTTCTGGCGGCGGGCTCACTTCGAGTGTGATGGCCCGTTGACGCGTGCGGTGATTCACCTGTTCCGGGCCTGGTTCCAAGCGGATGTCAGCGAGGGCTTCGAGCGGCACCAGCTGGCCGCTCGGAGTCGCGATCGGCACAGTTTGTAGGCTTTGTTCGCTATTGGCGAAGCGATCTTCGCCGACGATCCGCAGGTCGATCTTGTCGCCACCTTTGTAATAGTCTGTGGCGTACGCACCATCGACGAGCGCATCGACCGCGTAACCAAGTTCTTGTGCCGACATACGCAGGTCAGCCGCCTGTTCAAACTTCGGATAGATCCGCATTTCTGGATTCGCTAGGTCCAAACTGGGCGTGGGCCGAATTTGTGCGGCCGGCATCAAGCCGGGTGCATCGGGCGAACCTTTCAACTGCCCAAAGATCTGGCCACCCAGCGCAACCAATTGATTGATATCCGGCCCGGTAATTTCAATATCGACCGTGCGCCAGCCGGTGAGTCCTTGTTCAAACAAACTTGCCTGCTTGGCGATCAGAAAAGTGCCGGGAAGCTTGTCGCCCACTTTTTGAATGACGCCGACCAGATCTTTCGCGCGAGTGGGATCAAGCGCTCTCGCTCCGATGAACACCTGGCGATTACGGGCCACGAAAAAGAAATCATCGATCACCAGTTTCTTGCCGCTGATGACGTCGGGATCCGTCGGCTCGACATCCCACAACGGCCGTAATTCCTCTTCCACTAGGTTGCCCATT